>NZ_JANLGL010000027.1:0-46271 GCF_024655625.1 Pseudomonas sp. 18.1.10 | reverse complement strand
TCAGTTACATATGCTTCGACTGACACACCGCATTCGCGAGCAAGCCCGCTCCCACATTTTGGACTGCGTTTAATCAGTGATGAAGCGAACGCCGGGCTTTTCGCGCTCATCTACCACCAACTCAAACACATCCGGCCGGGCATAGTGCCCCACCACGTCATAGTCATACCGCGCACGCACCAACTCGTCGGTATCGATCTGCGCCGCCAACAACCCCGCCTCGCCCACCAACGGCCCCGCCAAGATATCGCCCATCGGCCCGACAATCACGCTGCCGCCGGCAATCAACGGCCGCTGCGTCGGCCAGTTGGCAACTTCCACGCCCAACGCTTGCGGCGACGCCTGCACCTGGCACGCGCTCACCACAAAACAGCGCCCTTCATGGGCCACATGGCGCATGCTCACTTGCCACATCTCGCGCTCGTCTACCGTGGGCGCGCACCACACCTCGACGCCCTTGGCGTACATCGCCGTGCGCAGTAGCGGCATCATGTTTTCCCAGCACACCGCACCACCGATACGTCCGACGGCGCTGTCGATCACTGGCAAGGTCGAACCGTCGCCCTTGCCCCAGATCAGCCGTTCGGTACCGGTAGGCATCAACTTGCGGTGCTTGGCCACCAGGCCGCCGGTGGGTTCGAAATACAACACGGTGCAATACAGCGTGCTGCCACTGCGCTCGATCACACCGATCACCAGGCTGGCACCGGTGCGTGCTGACAGGCCGGCCAGCGCCTGCGTCTCGGCGCCCGGCACATCGATGGCGTTGGCAAAGTAGCGGGCAAACGCTTCACGACCTTCTGGCAGGCGATAACCCAGTTGCGTGCCAAACCCTTCGCCTTTGGGGTAGCCACCGAGCAACGCCTCGGGCATCACCACCAATTGCGCACCGCTGCGCAGGATCTCGTCTTCATAGCTGAGGATGTGCGCCAGGGTTTCGGCCTTGCCGCCGGGCAAGGCACCGATTTGCAGGGCCGCGACTGTGGATACAGGCATCTCGATCACTCCGAGTAGGGGGGGTTGCCCATTCTCCCGCTCGCCGCGATCATGAATAAAGCCCACTTCAGTGCTGAATGATATGCGCCAAATGAATATCGACCGAATCGATCTCAACCTGCTGAAAACCTTCGAAGCCCTGCACGATGAGTCCAGCGCCAGCCGCGCGGCGTTGCGCCTGGGGGTGACGCAATCGGCCGTCAGCGCAGGGCTGCGGCGCTTGCGCGAGGTGTATGGCGATCAGCTGTTTGTGCGCACCGGGCGTGGCCTGGCGCCCACGGTGCGGGCCAACCAGTTGCGGCCGGTTATCAGTGAGGCGCTGGACCGTTGCCGGCACAGCCTGGCCATGGTCAATCCGGATAACCAGGAGTACCAGGGCCGTTCGGTGGTGCTGGGCCTGTCCGATGATTTCGAAATTGCCTACGGGCGCCGGCTGATGGCGGCCATCGCACAGCGGGCGCCGAAGCTGCGGGTGATCTTCCGCCAGACCCACAGCCAGATTGTCGCTGCCGCCCTGCTCGACCGCAGCCTGGACCTGGCGATTACGGCGGGCGGTTTTGCCCAGGGCCGGTTGAGCCGCCAGGTGCTGGGAGAAGGTGATTACCGTTGCCTGCTGGACTCGGACCAGGCCAGCATCGACCTGGACGAGTTCATCACCCGCGAACATGTGCTGGTGTCATCCGGCGGGTTTATCGGGATTACCGATGAGGGTTTGGCGGCTCAGGGCTTGAGCCGGCAGGTCTGCGCCTCCACCAGCCACTTCGCGGCGTTGCCGTTTCTGCTCAAGGGCAGCCAGGCCGTGGCGACCATTCCCGGGCATGCGGCCCAGGCCATCGCCGAAATGACCGGCCTGCGGGTAGTGCCCTGCCCGCTGGCGCTGCCGCGCTACCCGGTGGAATTGGGCTGGCGTACCCAGGCGCAGTTGGACCCGCTGTTGCTCAAGGTGCGTGAAGCGATTGTGGCGAGTTTTATTTAGCCGCAGCCATCAACTTGTTGACTTCACTGCGCACCATGTTGGAGAACTCCGGCGGCGACATGCCGTCGAGCTCCGCACGTACCCATTCGGCCCACTTGCCCTTGCGCTTGGCGCGCTCGCCGAACAACCGCGCCGCTTCGCCCTTGGCCTTGCCCAGGTTGGTTTGCCACAGGTCGTAGAGGCGGGACTTTTCATCTTCCAGCTCGGCGCGTTCGGCGAGGGTCTTGTTGGCCAGATTGAAGCTCATGTTGAATTACCTGCTGCACAAATAGGCGACATCTTACACTGTAGGTCGAATTTTCCTGATTCGGATTTTGCGCAAAACCACCCGCCGGGAAAAAAACTGCAACTTTTGCCGACGCCCGACACTCCATTGTTCACTGTCACATTCACTTGCAAGGAGTCACCCCATGGCCCGCAAAACTGCCGCCCAAGCTGTCGAAGAACAAATCAAGGATCAAGCGTTCAGTGAACTGACGGCGTTGATCGAAGAGTCGGACAAACTGCTCAAAAGCAGCGCCGCGCTGGTGGGTGAAGAAGGTGAAACCCTGCGCGAACAGGTGGCCATCAAGCTCAAGCAAGCCCTGGACTCGGTGTCCAGCGTGCGCGAACGCAGCAAGCCGGTGGTGGATGCCACCGAAACCTACATCGGTGGCCACCCTTGGCAGACCGTGGCGATTTCCGCGGGTTTTGGCCTGGTGGTCGGCCTGTTGCTGGGCCGTCGCAACTAAGTACAACCGGCTGCGCCTCTGGGCGCAGCCGTTTCAGTCGGCGCTTGCCAACGCCCGCAGGCTGTGCAAGGCCTCGGCATCCACCACAATCCCCTCTTGATCGGACTTCGCCCGCGTGCGATGACGCCGATCCCCCGGCAACCGTCGCAACCCCGCCGCATGCATCTGTCGCACCAGTTCCTGGCTGCGCTCGGCGAACACTTGGCCGCTGGTCTTGCTGGGGTCGATCACGATCAGCAGTTGGCCGGTCCAGGGCGTACGCGCGCCGGGATGATCCGACCAATCGAATTCGAACGAAAAATTGCCCCCCGTCAACGCCGCCGCCAGCAGCTCGACCATCATCGACAGCGCCGAGCCCTTGTGCCCGCCAAACGGCAATAAGGCACCGCCTTCGAGGATGGCTTTAGGGTCTTGTGTCGGTTGGCCCAGGCCATCGACGCCCATGCCCGGTGGCAGGCGCTCGCCGTTGCGCGCCGCGATCTGCACGTCGCCGTGGGCGATGGCACTGGTGGCCAGGTCAAACACAATCGGCAGGCCATCGGCACGCGGCGCGGCAAAGGCAATGGGGTTGGTGCCGAATAGCGGACGGTCGGCGCCATGGGGCACCACGCACGTCATGCTGTTGACCACGCTCAATGCCACCAGGCCTTGCTCGGCGAAGGGTTCGACATCCGGCCACAAGGCAGCGAAATGGTGGGAGTTGTGGATCGCCAGCAGCGCGATACCGGCGCTGCGGGCTTTTTCCACCAATAGCGGGCGTGCGGCCGCCAGCGCCACCTGGGCAAAGCCGTTGCCGGCATCCACCCGCACGAATCCTGAGGCCACATCCGTGACCTGAGGCACTGCCCGACCATTCACCCAGCCGCTGGCCAGGGTGCTGACGTAGCCGGGAATCCGGAAAATGCCATGGCTGTGGGCGCCGTCGCGCTCGGCGCTGGCGCAATTGTGGGCGAGGATTGCGGCGACCTCGGACGAAGTGCCGTGGCGCACGAACACCTGTTGCAGCAAACCCTCCAGCTCGGTGACCGTGATGGCGACACGAGAACCCTCGACTATCTTGGACGGCGTAGACATCTGAAGCTCCGATTTTATGATTGGAAGGCGCGACAAGACGAGAAACCCAGGCCCGTGATTAAACAACGCGCCCGCCGCCTGCTGTCAATCGACGTTTGCCAGCCCGATTGTTTTTGCAGCAGTTATCTACCTCAGAACCGGCCGCCCTGCCGCCTAACCTGCCGCTCAACCCAGCGCCACGTTGGCCCACACGGAGAGCAGCCCATGGCAAGCGTAACCCCCCCGTATTTTTTTGATGAGTACCACCGCCCGATTACCAGGAAGCAACCGACCAAACGGGAACGCGCCCTGGGCTTGACCCTCGAAGACCTCAACTGGCTGGGTACGGTCTATAGCGCAAGCCATGCCGGACGTAGCGACCGTACCGAACCGATGGTCGTCGAGAAACTGGCTATCAATCGGTCGGGCGAGCCTGACATACCCTTGGCCGGCGCCTTCATAATGAGCCCTACCCCCAGCGACAAGAAGGCGGTCCTGTATACGCCTTACGCAGGGTTGGAGGTTTTCCTCGACCGCGCCGACTGCCTCTCACAAGTTACAGAACGCTTGAAAAGTGCGACGTTAAAGACTGATTTAATTAGATTTTTTTCTATCAAGCAACGTGCTGAATTCAACCACGACAGCCCGTTCACCCTGACCGCCACGACGATTCCAGGCGGGGTATTCAAAGACCAGGAAGCCACCCTGGAGGCCAATCAGGCACACAATGTTCAACGCATGCTGGAGGAGTTGCGCACAATCCCCACACTCGCGGAATTTATGGAGGGGGTGTTCGATGTGTTCGAGTTCACCGACTTTCCTCACCTCGATCATCGAGACACCCGGGTCAACAGCTTCATACCCTCGACCCATCACAATGGAGACGGCGTTCTGCGCTGGGTAGAGTCGGCAACACTGGAGCAAACCGTGCTGCAGTACTACGTGAAACAGGATTGGCCGGCCAACCGCACACGCACCTTTACCAATCCAAAACACGAAAAGAGCACGTTCACCAAGGCTCAGCATCAAAAAGATACACAGCGCTGGGAGCGCCTGGTGCCGCAAGCTGCCGGCATTCTCTCCAAATTGCTCAACGCGCTGTTGCAGACGTGGTGGCACGAACCCCTCGGCAAAGACAAGTCGCCCTCGGGGCAGTCGCGCACGGACCTGTTTACCCAAGTCATGAGCGACAAGTTTCGCCAGGACCTTTTGCTCAAGCGCCAGAGTCGCGAAGCGATTGTTTCTTCGCAGGAAGCCCGCAACCTGCTGGCCGTCTTCCTCCCCAGCCAGGCTGAACGCAGCGCCTGGCAGGATAGCTTGCGCATCGAAAAGGTCAGTATCGCCGCGCCTTATCAACATTATGTGGAACTGGCCGCAACCCTGTTGATAAGCGACCAGCACGCCTACCTCTATACCCAATCGGGGGGCCTGCAAGTACTCAAGGACGTCGACGACCTGAACAAAACCCTGTTGAGCATGCTCGACGCTGCGCACTATCAGGACGAGTTGCTCAATTACTTGTCATTGGACGAGCGCAGCCTGTACCTCGCCATGAAAAACGTGCATATCCGCGGGCTGCCGCTTGAGGGCAGTGTGTTTGGCGAGATGGTCAGCGACATTCAGGCTAAACAATTGAGCAACCTGCAGCACGCACTCGCGATCTATCGCCGCAGCGACGGCGCGGTGGACCTGGCGGCCTTGCTCGACTGCTCCCTGGACATCCGCCACATGCTCGACAGCCGCTTGCTCAAGCTGGACGCCGCAGGCCGCTGGAGCCTGCACCCGGTCAACGGTGGCAACGGCCGGCCCTCAACCGTACAGGCCGAGCGCGCCAAGCTGCAACTGGCTGCCCTGCAACCGGAAGAAGACCGCATGCTGAAGCAACGGGCCGAGCATCCGACCCTGCGCAGCAAGGCCCGCAAAGCGCTGAACAACGAAATAAAGGCGCAGTTCTTGTATCAGGATGCCAACGACATCTACGTCAATACCTATGCCAGCGAGGCGCGGGATATTGAAGATCGTACGCCGCAGTCATCGCTGAGCATGGTCGAGTACTTCATCAAGCACCTGGCCGACACCGACGAGGATATCGGTAAAAAGCCGCACATTGGCTGTTATCACGCCCCGCAAAGACGCGTATCCGTGCGCTGGCACAACCTGGACAACCGCCTCTTCAATGCGATCATCCGCAAGGTTCGTCCCGCCTTCCTGGAATACGATGTCCGCACGCTGCCCCGCCTGTTTCTGGACAGTCATGCCGCCGACATGACCAAGGCCCTGATGCAGGGGTTGCGCAGTGAAGCCGAACTGCGCCTGCTCAACCACACCTTGAGCCCGAACCACTTTGCGATCCTGGATACCGTGCTGCGCCCCGACAGCATGACCCGCGACAAGCGCCACGGGTATCAAGGCTTCCTGCCGGACGCCTTCGCGTTGACCCTGACCCGCAACGCTGACCCGTTGCTCCGCCCCCTGGCCAACAGCTTTGTACTGACTGAACGGGGCGGCCTCGACCCCGACCTCTCGGGGGCCGTCGTGCTGTGGACGCCCCAGCTGGGCTATGAACCGTTCGCCTCGTTGACCGCCCTGCGCGAATCACTCAAGCAGCGCCTGAACCACCCCACACGGCGCCTGGCCTTGTTGCAGAACCTGCCCATCAGCCTCTGGGCGCCCCATCAGACCTACCAGTTGGGGCCACTGCAACGCATCGACGGGCATTTCCTGGAAAACCGTCTACAGAGCAACCTCACGCGAGACCTGGATGCCATCGACCACTGGGTCTCAATGTCGCTGGAGCCGACCCAACTCCAAGATCGCCTGGATGACGTACTGCTGCGGATGGCACCGTCGAACATCGGCAGGGCCACAGCCATCGCCAACGCTATTGTCCAGCAGCATGGGCTGCCGGTGTGGCTGGGCTTGGCCTCGACCGAGGAGCAATTGCGGCACGCCGAACTGCTGGAGCAATATCGCCTCAGCGCGCCAGACAACCAGGATTACCTGCACGGCGTGCCAACGTTGCGTGAACACGTTGCCAGCACGTTGACAGCGCTGCTCAAGGCACGTTACCCGGATGATGCGCTAGACCCGGAAAACATCCTGATCCCCGCACGCGTCGTGCTCAATGGACACCCCCAAAGCCTGACCGACTTTGCCATGCTCCACTTGCCTGACCTGCTGCCCGATAACCTCACCCCCAAGGCACGCGGCACCAGGCCCTTACCCAAAACCCTGGACGGCAGTGCGGTGGTGCAACTGGTGCGCCAGTTGGATATCAGCAAAACCTTTAGCGCCCTGCTCACCACCCACCTGACCGCCGACACCGACGACGCCCGCAGGCGCCGCGACCTGTTTTGCCAGCAATTGCCTTGGCAGGTGCTGCGCCACGCCCATGAAGAGAAACTCGAAGAACGCCTGAGCTCGTCGGCCTGGGGGTTTATCCAACAAATCTTCGACATGCCGGACGCCGTTGCCCGGGACGCCGTCAGTGGTGCTACGGCGATGATTCGCCCGTTGGAGCTGGTTATCACCGCGGGTGCAACGCCAGCGAAGGTGCCCGGCGTCTACGTGATAGGCCCCAAGGACGGGGAAACGGGCCCATCGGTGCTGTACGCGCCTTATGCGCCGTTGAATGCGCTGAAGGAATACGGCACGGCGCAAAAGCTCCTGGAGGACATCGGCAGCGACGGCCCGGTGCAGGATTGGGTCATCAGCCAGATGAGCGATCCCGATCAGGCAAAATTCCGCAATCTTTTCAAAGAGCGGGTGAACCCGCCACACAAGCCCGAGAACGAAGTCAGCCTGGCGTCAAACCCCATCAGGGGCAACCTCCTACGGCAGCTCTTCCACGACAATGCCGAGCAGTTGATAAAGATGCTCGCTTGCCAGTTCGAAAAAGCCGGCAAGCACCAGTGGGAGGGCATCACCAGCCTGTTTCGCGAAGGCATTCCCATGGCGTTGCAATTCATTGCCGGCAAGCTCCGATACCCGTTGGTGGTGTGGCGCAGCTACAAACTGTTCAAAGCCTCGGCCGAGCAATTGCAAGAGCAGCACTTTGGCGAAGGCCTGCGCCGGTTTGTCCAGGGTGTGGCGACGCTGGCGTCGCTGCGAAAGCAACTCGATGAGTCGCTGTCACCGGAGCCGATGCCCGACACACCTGCCGCCCCAGAAAGCCCCGCACCTGCCACCACGGCTGAGACCCTGGATGTGACAGAGCCCACGCGCACGCACCTGCGCCGGTTTGAGGATGTGGCGGTAGCGCTCACCGACCTGCAGTTGGACCCACGCACCCATGTGTATACCCAGCCGGTGAACAACCGCACTTATGTGCCTGTTGCGGGCCGGGTCTACCCGGTGGCAAGAAGCGGCGAGCACTGGCGGGTAAGCCTTGCCAGGGAGTTGGGCCCCTTTGTTGAACGCAACGCACAGGGCCAATGGGTGCTGGACCTGTCCCGGCGTGAACCGCGCTTCGGGCCGGCCCTGTCCCGCTTGGGAGGGTACGTGTCCACTCGAAGAACCCTGAGTGCGTCGATCAATATCGAAGCGGTAGGGCTGCCGGCCATTCGCGGACAGGACTGGGACAAAGGGCTGCAAATAGACCGGGCACTCAACATCGCCTTGTATTACACCATTGCATGCGGGCGCAACCTGACGGCGTTCGCACGCCAGCGCGACACCGATTCCAGAGTCGGGCGCATTCTGACCGAGATGTTCGGGATTCTCACTTTCAACCCTGCACAGGTGGAAAAAATCCGCGCACGCGTCAGGGAAATCGAGAACGGGCTGAGCGCCGAAGATTTGCTCAGGCTGGATTCGGGACGATTCGTCAGTGGCGAAGCCCGCCGGGGCACCCGTAATTCCCTGGCTTTTGTAATACCTGATGATCTGCAGCGGAAAATCTATTTGCTGAACCTCTTCTTCAAGCCGGGTATGAACCGCTTGTACGCTGGAATCCTGAACGGTCCTTTCGACATCGAGGATCACGTACGCGCAGCCACCCTGATTCATGAAATGAGTCATCTGGTTGCACACACCGAAGACATTGCCTACGTTGACGCGCCCCATCCGTTTCTGGATCTGGTCAGTCGCGGCACCGCCGACGGCCTGGAGAAATACACGACCCTCAGCAACATACAAAGCACCGCGCTTTCGGTACTGACGCCAGCCACCATGCTGTTCAAGACCTACGACAGCTTGTCAAAGCGCTGGGAGGACTTTGGCGAAACCGGGTCGGTCAGAGTACGTGACAAGGTGCTGCATCTCACCGGCGCAAGAACGCTCGACGAGGCCCGGCAAACGTTCATGAGCGATCCGGATCGCCGGCTCGACATCATCCTGGCGAATGCGGACTCGGTGACGTACCTGATTACCCACGTGGGCAGGCAGCGGGACTGACCCGCCCCGTGGGGTCTATCAGTCTTTCTGGTCGCGCAGGATATTGCCGGAGGCACCGTCGATACGCGCTTCGTACACGGTGCCATCGGCTTTGCGGCCTTTGACTTCCCAATAGCCATTGTCGTCCGCTTCGGCCGCATAGACCTCAACGTACCCGGCCTTGGTCTTGGCCACGTCAATGGCTTTTTCGATGGTGATCCAGCCCGCCCCCGGCTTATCGGCCAGGGCCGCGCCAGCACTGAGCAGCGCGGAAGTTGCACACAGGGCGACTAAGGTTTTCTTCAGCATTTTCGTACTCCATTGTGGGAATGTCCTGAAAGCTTAGGTGCATTCAAACGAGAATAAGTTCCAATTGGCGTGCAATCACCATGATGGCAGTTCTCGGCACCGACCCTGGGAGGTTAGAATGTGGGAAATCAGGACGTTTAAATGACAGAAAAGTCTCTTTCAGAAGCCGAATATGACGCCATCACCGACGCCGCCGCGCATTGGTGCATGCGCTTGCATGCGCACGACTGTACACCCGTCGAGCGCCTGGCTTTTGAACAGTGGCATGACTCCCATCCACTGCACGCCTTTGAATACGCGGCAATGCTGGAGATCTGGGACGTTGCCGACCACCTGCCCCGCAACGAACCGGCGTCGGTAGTCGTGCCCTTCGCACCCCGCCACCGCCTGCGCAATTACGCGGTAGCGGCGGCAATCTGCCTGGCGGCGTTGCCACTGGCGGCGTTCACCGGTTGGGAAGCGGGTTGGTTGCCCAGTTCCTATGAGCGTTTCGAGGCCCCCGCTGGGTTGCGCCAAGTCACCCTGGACGACGGCAGCCAGGTGGAGCTGAACCTGGGCACGGAGCTGGTCTACAGCAACTATAAGGACCAGCGTCGGGTCACCCTGAAAAAAGGCGAGGCATTCTTCAAGGTCAGCCATGACAGCGCCCATCCGTTTATCGTGCATGCCGGCGCGGGCCAGGTACGGGTGACGGGCACGCAGTTCAACGTCTGGAAGTATGAAGACCAGGTGCGCGTGATGCTGCTCGAAGGCTCGGTGCAGATCGCCAGCGACCAGGTGCACGGCAGCGTGCCACTGACGCCGGGGATGCAGGCCAGTTACCGCCAGGGGGATGCGACCCCCCAGGTCAACGCATTCAACCCCAATGACACAGCCCTGGCCTGGCGCCAGGGCAAACTGGTGCTCGACAACCTGGCACTCGCCGACGCACTGCCTTTAATCAACCGCTACCTGAAAAAAGCGGTGATGCTGGCCGATGCCAATACCGGCACGATCCGCATTGGCGGTATCTACAACATCAATGAGGTCAACAACCTCGTCCCCTCGTTGCCCAAGGTGCTGCCGGTGTATTTGACGCAGAACCAGGATGGCAATCCTGTGCTCAATTCGATTCCGCGTAAAACGCCGAAAGGCTGAAGCCCTGCCGGCAGGCCAGGGCTTTTTTGTGCCTGGGGTGTCCATTTTTGAAACAACCCCCTCCTCTGTGCCGCCCATGCTGGGCGGATTCATCATTTTGTCATTGGCAGTGTTACGCCACTGATACAGCCAGGTGAAGCGCTTCAGGTGTGGCCGGGTATGCCCGGCTGAACGGCGACTGTCTCAGCGCTGAAACAGCGTTGCCGTGGATTTTTCCCGAATAAATGGCAACCCGTTGAATAACAACACTAATTAAAAAGCGGCACGGCTTCTGCTCTATCCCTTACAGCGCTGTTTAGGGTCAGCGCGAAGAATAAGGAATGCCGCCGTGATCACATTCACTCAAGGTTCGATGAACGTACTGCTGATGAGCTGTGTACTCAGCGTTGGCATCAGTGCTCCGACCCTGGCAGGCGACGGCATTATCGTGACCGGCCGCAATGTGCAAGCGCACATGGCGGGTCGCGCATCGTTCGGTCCTGATCCTTACCCCCAAACCGCCAATGTCAATCCCAGCCGCGAAATCCATGACGCCCTTTCCGGTGAACTGAGCGACCGCGACTTCGGCAACGTCAGCAGCGGCTTGAGCATCACCCGCTCCCTCCAGACTAACGGCAATCTCTCCGGCTTGAGTGCCACGCAAAACAGCATGTCCACGCTCGGCGCTGGCGCAGCCGCCAGCCGCAGCGGTGCAAGCAGTGGCGGCATGGGTGGGCAGATCAGCAATTCGATCCAGCGTGGCTTGGCGCCCCTGAACAACCTTGGCGGCATGCTGGGGGGCAAACAATGAAACGCTCCCTGCTTATCCTCGCCCTGCTCACCAGCGCCTCGGCGATGGCCGACAACACCGCCGTGATAAACAACAGCGGCAAAGACTACAGCGGCAACGTGATGATCAACCAGGCCGCGGGCAACCAGCAGCAAACGGCCAACAACCGCGCCGTAGCGCTCGGTGGCCAGGCCACCACGCTCAATATCCAGAACATGGACGGCAAGGTCGATCCTTCGCTGAACGCCAAGGCGGCGATCGAGGGCAGCTCCTTTACCAATGGCAACGGCATGTTGGGGATCAACCAGTCCGCCGGGGCCAATAACCAATTAGTCAATGCCGTGCGGATCAGCGTCAACCCTGGCCCGCAAAGCATCGACGACAGCGTCCTGTTGCAACAGAACACGACGACGCTGGCAACCGACTCAGGGCTCACCCCCACCACTGGCAGCCGCCAGGTCGTCACAAGCGACCAGGCCTTCACAGGCAGCCGAGGAGTGCAACAGGTGAACCAGAGTGCAGGGGTGGGGAACCGAATGGCTAACACCCTGGGCATCACTATCAAGTAACGGCTTGGTAGCACTAGTTAGACCGTACCAACACTTAACCAACTAATTAGAAGCAAGGAGAAACACCATGAAACCTCAAATGGCTCTGAAACCAATGGTTTTCGCTCTCGCCGCACTCATGGCTGCTGCTGCTCAAGCAGGTGGCTGGCACCCTGCGCCTCAACCAACCGGCACTATTGCCGCCGTCGTTACGGACGTGCAAAACAGCGGGCTGAACAAGTTCGACGACACTAAAACTGAAAACAACGCGTCGGCCGATAACTCGGTCAACAGCAACAACGGTAACACTGGGGTCAACGCTCAAGCCGGCAGTGGCAACCAGGCAGATAACTCTGCTGCCATCTCCAGCGCTAAAGGCGATGCTGCAACCGTATTCGGCGTAGTCGATGTGAATCAAAACAGCGGGCTGAACAGCTTCGTGAACAAAGGTACGCAAAACAACGCTTCGCTGGATAACTCGGTTAACTGGAACTCCGGCAACGTGGGTTACAACGGTCAAGCCGGTCAAGGTAACCAAGGCAAAAACAACCTGGCGATCGTGACCGCTGACGGCAAAAACATCGCCGCCGCGGCCAACACTGAGCAAAACTCGCTCGCCAACAGCTACCTCAACGCCGCAGCCAGCGGGTATGGCCATCACGGCAAACCTCAGTATGTGTCGAACAACTCCAGCCTCGACAACTCGGTTAACCACAACTCCGGCAACGTAGGTGTGAACCTGCAATCCGGTTCCGGTAACCAAGGCAGCAACAGCCTGTCGATTGGTCAAGGTTGCACTGTCTGCGCCAGCGGCGTGCGCTTCTGATGTAACGAGGGCCTTGGCAACAAGGCCCTTTTTTATTCCAGTGTCCAACAGGTCATTCGATCATGCGCCTCGCGACCCTAACCCTCTTGATGCTGCTCACCGGCCCAACCTGGGCAGGCACCATGGCGATCTCCGCCATGCCTGGCGGTGCAGTCATCTACAAGAAGGTCGAGAGCATCCGTGAACGCAAATTCGCCAACCTGGTGGAACAGAAAACCGATTTCAGCTGCGGTGCTGCGGCACTCGCCACCATCCTGCGCCAGGGCTATTGGCTCGACGTAGACGAAGAACACGTGATCAAAGGCATGCTGGTCAACGCCGACCAGGACCTGGTACGCACCCAGGGTTTTTCCATGCTGGACATGAAGCGCTACCTCGAAAGCATCAACATGCGCGCCCGGGGCTACAAGATCGGGCCAGATACTCTGGCGACCTTGAAGATCCCTGTGGTGGTGTTGCTAGAGATTCGCGGCTACAAGCACTTCGTGGTCCTGCAGCGTTCGGACAAGGACTGGGTCTATATCGGCGACCCCGTACTGGGCCATAAACGCTACTCACACGATGATTTCGTCAAAGGTTGGAATGGCATCGTCTTCGCCGTGTTGGGCGAAGGTTACGACAAGGCCAATGCCCTCCTCGACCCGCCCCTGCCGTTGACCGCCAAGAACCAGTTGAATGAGTTCAGGCCCATAGGCGATGCCGAGCTGATGGACTTCGGTTTCATCCAAAGCGACTTCTTCTAAGAAGCGCAATAAGGAGCAGGACGCTCCAGGAGCAAAAGATGAACACTTACCGTTGGCTGACGGTCATGTGCCTGGCAGCCTCAATGCCCGCTTATGCTTCATCGGCGTTCAAACCGATTGAACTCAAGGATTCGGAAATGGCCGAGCTGCGCGGCCGTTACGTGATGCCGGGGCGAATCATCAGCTTTGGCATTGTCATGAGCAGCACCTTCAAAGATGCCGCCGGAAACATCATCACCGGCACGGCCAACATGCAGATCGACTCGTCCACGGTCACCCCGCAGTTTTATGTGCATACCTACGGCTCTTCAGGGACGGGCACTGGCCAAGGGCCGGGCACCGGCACGGTAACCGGGGGCGCCGGCTTGGGCAGCGGCCAGGGCGTGACGCAAAGCGTACGCGCCGCCGGCGATGGCAACACGGCCTACAACAATGTCGGTATCAGCGTGACTGAAAATGGCTTTGCGCCCGCCAATGTCGTGCAATCCGGGGAAGTGCTCCTGGCGGGTGGCGTGGTCAGGGGCACAAGCGCGGCAGGTGATATCGCCGTTTCAGCGCAAAACGGCGGCCTGCAAATGGCGATTCAAGCCAAGAACAACCAAGGCAACAGTCTCCAGCAGATCGGTGGCGGTAACGTGGCCCAATCCATCCGCCTAACCGGCAACGCCAACTTCGTCAACAACATGACCCAACTCAACGTGGTGATGGGCAATAACGGACTGAACAACCCAGCGCTGAACTGCAACCTGGACCAACTCAAAGGCCTACGCGCTCTCGGTTATTGAACTACGCTGACCCTCGACACTTTCGCATTAGAAAAGGACGGCTTATTTCATGCATCGATCGTTATCGCTACGTGCGGTGGTCTGTTTAAGTACGCTCTTGCCCGCATCCATGTTGTATGCCGCGCCAGACGCCGATATCGAGACCCTCAAACAGGAACTTTTGCAACTCAAGCAGCGGTACGAAGTGCAGCAAAAAGCCCTGGCAGTGCTGGAGCAACGGGTGCGCCAGGTTGAGGATCAGCCGGCGGCCGCGGCCCCGAAACGCCTGGCCAAATCCCCGGCAGACTTCCAGAAGGCCAGCGGCGCCACCGTTGCCGGTACAGGGGCGGCAGCAGCATCCGGCGGTGCGGGGGGCGGCGGCAGTTCCTACGGCCAGGCGCTCAAGGACGATTCGGCGCCCGCGCAAAGTGTGAGCAACCTCTATAACGAAGCCAGCGGCTTTTTCGGCAATGGCAACTTCAGCTTTGAAACCGGCATCACCTACGCGCGTTATGACGCTCGCCAATTGACCCTCAACGGTTTCCTCGCGCTGGACTCGATCTTTCTGGGCAATATCAACCTGGACCGTATCAAGTCCGACAACTGGACCCTGGACCTGACCGGTCGCTATAACGTCGACAACCGCTGGCAGTTCGACGTCAACGTGCCGGTGGTGTACCGCGAATCCACCTATCAATCCGGCGGCGCCAATGGCGGCAGCGGTACCTCGACTTCCGAGGAGTCGGTGTCGCGCGATCCAACCATCGGTGATGTCAACTTCGGCGTGTCCTACAAGTTCCTCGACGAAACCCCTTCGCTGCCGGATGCGGTAGTGTCGGTGCGGGTCAAGGCGCCGACGGGCAAAGAGCCGTTCGGGATCAAGCTGGTGCAGTCAGCGAGCAATACCAACCTTTATGTGCCGGAGAACTTGCCTACGGGTAACGGCGTCTGGTCGATCACACCGGGCATCTCGCTGGTGAAGACCTTCGACCCTGCCGTACTGTTTGGCTCGCTGTCTTACACCCACAACTTTGAAGGCTCGTTTGACGACATCAGCAGTGACGTCAACCAGAAGGTTGGCGGCAAAGTCGCCCTTGGCGACAGCTTCCAGCTCGGCGTCGGCGTGGCCTTCGCGCTGAACGAGAAGATGAGTATGTCGTTCTCGGTCTCCGACCTGATCCAGCGCAAGAGCAAGCTCAAGCCTGATGGCGGCGACTGGCAATCGGTGGTGTCCAGCGATGCCAACGCTGGCTACTTCAACGTCGGCATGACCATTGCCGCAACGCCGAACCTGACGATCGTGCCCAACCTGGCCATCGGCATGACCGACGATGCGCCGGACTTTACCTTCAGCCTGAAATTCCCCTACTACTTCTGATCGCCACACAAGGAAAAGCCCCGCAACGATAAGGGTCGTTGCGGGGCTTTTCGGTTTACCCGCCCTAGCGGATCTGGTGTTTGTGCAGCAACCGGTAGAACGTCGGCCGGGAAACTCCCAGTACACGGGCGGCAACACTCAGGTTGTCGCTGTGTCGGTTGAGCACATCGCACAGCGCCTGGTGTTCGGCGCGGTGCTTGTAATCCTCCAGTGTAGCCATCGGCGCAACAATTGCCTGTTCGCCCTGCAATCCCAGATCGACGGCTTCGATCTGCCGCCCTTCGGCCAGTACCAGGCCACGACGCACGCGGTTGGCCAGCTCACGGACATTGCCCGGCCAAGGGTGTTTGCCCATCGCGACCAGGGCGCTTTCGCTGAAACTGCGCGGGCGCCGCCCGGTTTCCTGGCTGTAGAACCGCGAAAAATGGTTGGCCAGCATGGCGACGTCGCCGTGGCGCTCGCGCAGGGGCGCGGTGATGACTTGCAGGACATTGAGGCGGTAATACAGGTCTTCGCGAAAGGTGCCCTTCTCGACCGCCGCTTCCAGGTCGACGTGGGTCGCGGCCAACACCCGCACATCCACGGGAATCGGCTGGCTGCCGCCGACGCGCTCGATCTGTTTTTCCTGCAGAAAACGCAGCAGGTTGGCTTGCAGTTCCATGGGCAAATCGCCGATTTCATCGAGGAACAGCGTGCCACCGTGGGCCGCTTCGATCCGCCCGACTTTGCGCTGATGGGCGCCAGTGAACGCGCCTTTTTCATGGCCGAACAATTCGGACTGGATCAGGTGTTCGGGAATCGCCCCGCAGTTGATCGCGACAAACGGCTTGGCGTGGCGCTGGGATTGGCGATGCAGGGTCTTGGCCACCAGTTCTTTACCGGTGCCGCTGTCGCCACGGATCAATACAGGGGATTCAGTCGGTGCCAGCTTGGCCAACAACTTGCGCAGTTCACGGATGGGACGGCTGTCGCCGAGCAATTCGTGCTCGGGCTCGTCTACCGGGGTGTTGACCTGGCCGCGCAGGCGCGCCATACCAAACGCGCGCCCCAGGGTGACCTGCACCCGGGAGACGTCGAACGGCAAGGTGTGGAAGTCGAAGAACCATTCACAGACAAAATCGCCGACGTTTTGCAGGCGCAATACGTCGTGGCTGAGCACGGCGATCCATTCGGTGCCACTGCGGCCAATCAGCTCCTTGACCGCCTCAGGCCGTTCCAGGTGATAGGGCTGCAGCCGCAGCAGGCCTACATCGCAGGAGCGGTCGCCGACCGTTTCCAGGGCGCAGCTGTCGACTTCCCAGCCGGCGGTACGGAGACCAGGCAGCAACCCGTGGCAATCATCACAGGGGTCAACCACCAGCAAGCGGCGCTGCACGGGTGTAACAACCATGACTATTCCTTGGCGTCAAAATTGTTAAATTTATTTAGAAACAACGGTTTGTGATGCCTGATCGTTACAGTAGCAAGGTATTGACGCGTGTCTTGTACCGTTTCGCTATAAGTGTTGGCAAAAAGCCACTTCCCTGCGCTGGCGATTAAAAAGTTGCGGCGCTGGGAAACTTTCATTCAGCTTTCAAAACAGCCGCTTACATGACGCCAATCACGAAAGTTTGATTTTTCTTGCTCTAACATGTGACCCGTACCCCGCCATCGTGCATCAGTACAAGTAACTCACCGTACGGCCCGCCCAACCGACGGTACTTCACTTGATTGGGCATTTAGAGAGAAGACCCACATGAACGCCCCGCTCCGCATCAACGAAGCTCTTTTGATCGCAGACCGTGCCTTCCAGCCCTTTCAGTGCGTGGCCTGGCATGACGGCAATGGCGCCCTCAGCCTGAGTGTCATCGACCGCACCAATAACCGTATTGGCCGCAAACAACTGTCTTCGAGCGCCTACACCGACCCGGCGCAACTGGAAGACTTGCTGTTGCAGGCCCGCGCCGAACTCGATAAAAGTGGCTACCAGTTGCAGTCCTGGGCAATGCCGAAGTAATTCAACACGCTAACTTGCGCGCAGTGCATGGCTGCCAAACACTGCGCGCAAGTTGAGTGTTAGAACCTGAAGCGGTTACCGCGCAGTCAGAACAAACCGCTCGATTGCTTCTGCCGCCCCATCCTCGATATTACTTCCCGTGACCACGTTGGCATGGCGCTTGACGGCCTCTTCAGCCTGGCCCATGGCAATCGACAAACCGGCCACCGCAAACATCGCCGGGTCATTGCCACCATCGCCGATCACCGCCGTTTGCTCCAGCGGCACGCCCAGGTGGCGGGCCAGCGTCTTCAGCGCCTCGCCCTTGTTGGCCAGCATCGCCGTCACATCCAGATAAACCGGTTGCGAACGCGACACCTGGGCCAAGCCTTGCACCTTGGGTTGCAACAGCGCTTCCAACTCAATCAGCCGTTGCGTATCGAGGCTGGCGGCAACGATTTTGTCGATTCGGTCCAGGTACGGTTCGAAGCTCTCCACGACGACCGGCCCGTAGCCCAAGCCATCGGCCTCGCGCTGCACCATCGGCCCCGGCGGGTCGCGGCGCAACCAGTCGCCGTCGGCAAACACCCAGACCTCTACGTCCGGCTCGACCGAAAACAGCGCCAGCGTCAGCAGCGCCGCCTCGGCAGGCAGGTGATGGGCAACCAGCACGCTGCCATCGGGGTTTATCAACGTGCCGCCATTGAAGCCTGCCACCGGGATATCGATCCCAAAAGCCTCGACCAGATGCAGCATGGCCTTGGGCGGGCGCCCGCTGGCCAGGCTGAAAAACACCCCGGCCGCGCGCAGGGCGCGCACGGTGTCCAGGGTCCGTTGGCTGAGCCGGTGATCCGGGTGCAGCAAGGTGCCGTCCACGTCACTGAGGATAAAACGGATGGGATGAATCGCCGCATCACTCATCCGAGGGTGTGCCAAGTACGGCCATCACGGGCCAGCAGCGCGTCCGCCGCCGCCGGGCCATCTTCACCGGCCTTGTAGGCCTCGATCCCGTCATCCTGCTGCCACGCATCGAGAAACGGCTGCACGGCGCGCCAGCCGTTTTCGATATTGTCGGCGCGCTGGAACAAGGTCTGGTCGCCAGTCATGCAGTCGTAGATCAGGGTTTCATACCCCGTCGATGGCTGCATTTCGAAGAAGTCCTTGTAGGCAAAACCCAGCTGGATGTTGGCCATGTCCAGGGTCGGTCCAGGCTTTTTCGCCAGCAGGTCGAACCACATGCCTTCGTTGGGCTGGATCTGGATTTTCAGGTAGGTGGGCTTGAGCTCATCCACCTCGGTGTCGCGAAACTGCGCATAGGGCGCCGGCTTGAAGCAGATGACGATTTCGGTGTCACGCACGCTCATGCGCTTGCCGGTGCGCAGGTAGAATGGCACGCCGACCCAGCGCCAGTTGTCGATCATCACCTTGAGGGCGACGAAGGTTTCGGTGCTGCTGTCCGGCGCGACATTCGCCTCTTCGCGGTAACCCGGCACTGGCTTGCCGCCCATCTCACCGGCGGTGTATTGCCCACGCACCGAGTTGGCCCGCGCATCCTCCAACGACCAGGGACGCACCGCACCGATCACCTTGGCCTTTTCACCGCGCACGGCGTCGGCACCAAAGGCCGCCGGCGGTTCCATGGCCACCATCGCCAGCAACTGGAACAGGTGGTTGGGCACCATGTCGCGCAGGGTGCCGGTTTTTTCGAAAAAGTTGCCCCGGGTCTCGACGCCGACGGTTTCGGCGGCGGTGATCTGCACGTGGTCAATGTAATGATTGTTCCAGAACGCTTCGAACAGCACGTTGGAAAAACGGCTGATGAGGATGTTCTGCACGGTCTCCTTGCCCAGGTAATGGTCGATGCGATAGATCTGCTTCTCGCTCATCACCTTGAGCAGGCTGGCGTTCAACGCTTCGGCGGTGGCCAGGTCGGAGCCGAAGGGCTTTTCGATCACCACACGACGGAAACCCTCGTCGGTTTCCGCCAACAAACCGGCACTGCCCAGGCGCTGCACCACTTCACTGAAGAAGCGCGGTGCAGTGGCCAGGTAGAACACCGCATTGCCGGTGCCGCTGTCGGCGATCTTCTGGCCGATGGCGGCATAGGTGCTGTCGTCAAGGAAGTCGCCCTCGACGTAGCTGATGCCTTTGGCCAACTGGGCCCACAATTGTGGGTCCAGGGCGTTGTTGGCATTGCCCTTGACCTTGCTCGCGGCCTCGGTGCGGATGAAGTCTTCGAGCTTCTTGGCAAAGTCCGCGTCACTGATGGCGTTGTGATCAACACCGACAATACGCAGGCCATCGCCCAGCAACCCATCCCGACTGAGGTTGTACAGCGCCGGCATCAGCAGGCGCTTGACGAGGTCGCCATGGGCGCCAAACAGAAACAGGGTGGTGGCTGGAGCGGGTTCGGCCTTGGACTTCTTGCCGTTAGCGGTCATTTTTTCGAAGTCTCCACATGGCCACCAAAGCCGAAGCGCATGGCGGACAGCATTTTGTCACCGTAGGTGCTCTGCTGACGCGAGCGGAAACGGGCGAACAGCGAGGTGGACAGCACCGGCACCGGCACGGCTTGTTCCATGGCGGCTTCGATGGTCCAGCGGCCTTCGCCACTGTCGGCCACGGAGCCGGAGTAACCGTCGAGTTTCGGGTCGGTGGCCAGGGCGTCGGCGGTCAGGTCCAGCAGCCAGGACGACACCACGCTGCCACGGCGCCAGACTTCGGCGATGTCGGCGACGTTAAGGTCAAAGCGCTGGTCTTCGGGCAGGTTGTCCGAGTTCTTGGTCTTGAGGATGTCAAACCCTTCGGCAAACGCCTGCATCATCCCGTACTCGATGCCGTTGTGGATCATCTTGACGAAGTGCCCGGAACCCGCAGGGCCGGCGTGGATATAGCCCTGTTCGGCGCGCGGGTCAGCGCTGTCTTTGCGGTCCTTGGTGCGCGGGATATTGCCCAGGCCTGGCGCCAGGGTCTTGAAGATCGGGTCGAGGCGCTGCACGGTGGCGGTGTCGCCGCCGATCATCATGCAATAGCCACGCTCCAGGCCCCAGACGCCGCCGGACGTGCCGACATCGACATAGTGCAGGCCTTTTTCCGCCAGCGCCTTACCGCGACGCACGTCGTCCTTATAGTTGGTGTTGCCGCCGTCGATGATTACATCACCGTCTTCCAGCAGCTCGCTCAGTTCGTTGATGGTGTCTTCGGTGGGTGCGCCTGCTGGCAGCATCACCCAGACGGCGCGGGGCTTTTGCAGCCCGGCGACCAGGGCCTTGAGATCGGCAACGCCGGTGGCGCCCTCTTCGCTCAAGGTTTTGACAAATGCTTCGTTACGGTCGAAAACAACGGTGGTATGCCCATTGAGCATCAGGCGCCGTGCAATATTCCCGCCCATGCGGCCTAGTCCGATAATCCCCAGTTGCATGTGCTGATGCTCCTAACTACTAAAAAATGTGTGACATAGTTTATAGCGCAATGAGGCTAATGAGGATGAGAACTGTGCAGATCCATTCAGTTTCATGACAAAAAAGTAGCCATCGTTTCACCATCACGGCAGTGAAAGTCACACGACCATCAAAAATAAAAAAGTTCCCTTGCCGCGAAAAAGAATTCAGACTTGCTCCCGACTGATGCCGAGAACCTCGAATCAAGCGTTCTGGCACCGCGATCTACCGGCTATTTGCGAGGCAAGCAATGAGCACAGCACAGATGACCCGCCCTCCACAGACCCTCTACGTCACTGTCCGTCGCGATGAGTTGCGCCAGCTGAAGAATGAGCGTGAGCAATTGCAGCAGGAAGTCCTGCGCCTGCGCTCGCACCTGCAAGCCCAGCTCGATCAGGCCTCGACCCCGGCGTTAAGCGCCCTGTAAGGCAATCCTTACAAAAAACTCACGAAGTTTTCACACCCCCTTCCCGATACTCCAGCCCCCAAGGGCCACCCCATGCAAGGGTGGCCTCTGTTGCGTGCATTCCTGCGCACAACTGAAAAATCACCGGGTTGGAGCGCTGGATGGCGATGTTCAAACGCAGCACTAAGTCTGCGAAAGGCTTTGATTGGGCCGGCCTTGGCTGGCTGTTCCTGTTTTTCTGGTATTTCTCGGGTATTACCCAACTGCTAATCCTGCTGACCGGCACTTCCGGTTTCGCGGGCTTTCGCCAGGCATTCTTCATGAGTGCGCTGTGGCTGGCGCCCCTGTTGGTATTCCCGCGCTACACCCGTTTGCTCGCCGCCTTGATCGGCGTGGTGCTGTGGGCCTGTTCCATGGCCAGCCTGGGTTATTTCTTCATCTACCAGCAGGAATTCTCCCAAAGCGTCATCTTCATCATGTTCGAGTCGAACATCTCTGAAGCCGGCGAATATGCCACCCAATACTTCGCCTGGTGGATCGTGCTGGCGTTCATTGCCCACACCGCCCTGGCCGTTTTCCTCTGGTCCCGTGTACGCCCGGTCTACCTGCCACGTGGCCAGGCGCTGGTGGCGGCTACCGCCATCGTGATTGCGATTGTCGGCTACCCGCTGGTCAAGCAAATCGCCCGCAGCGACACCATGGAAGACGCCATCGACCGCTTCGAAGCGCGGATCGAGCCGGCCGTGCCGTGGCAGATGATCGTCGCCTACCACCGCTACACCCAGCAGTTGGACAACATGCAAGGCATGCTCGACAGTGCCAGCCAGATCCCGCCGCTGCGCAACCTCAAGGACAACATGGCCGGCCAACCCTCGACCCTGGTCCTGGTGATCGGCGAATCCACCAACCGCCAGCGCATGAGCCTCTACGGTTACCCGCGCAACACCACGCCGGAACTCGACAAGCTGCGTGACCAGTTGGCGGTGTTCGACAACGTCATCACCCCACGCCCCTACACCATTGAAGCGCTGCAACAGGTCCTCACCTTCGCCGACGAAGAGAACCCGGACCTGTACCTCAAGACGCCGTCCATTGTCAGCGTGATGAAACAAGCCGGCTACAAGACCTACTGGATCACCAACCAGCAGACCATGACCAAGCGCAACACCATGCTGACCACGTTCTCCGAGCAGGCTGACGAACAGGTCTACCTCAACAACAACCGCAACCAGAATGCCCGCCAGTACGACGGCGACGTGCTGCCACCGTTCGCCAAGGCCCTGGCCGACCCGGCCGAGCGCAAGTTCATCGTGATTCACTTGCTCGGCACGCACATGAGCTACCAGTACCGTTACCCGCCGACCTTCGACAAATTCACCGATCGCCAAGGCGTGCCGGCCGGGGTCAGTGACGATCAGTTGCCGACCTACAACAGCTACGACAACGCGGTGCTGTACAACGATTTCGTGGTGTCGAGCCTGATTAAGGATTACGCCAAGACCGACCCCAACGGCTTCCTGCTGTACCTGTCGGACCACGGTGAAGACGTCTTCGACTCTGCCGGCCACACCACCCTGGGGCGCAACGAAGGCAAGCCGACGGCGCCGATGTACACCATTCCCTTCATGGCCTACGCCTCGCCGAAATGGCGCGAGAGCCACGACTGGAGTTTTGCCGGCGACTTGCAGCGCCCTTACAGCAGCTCGCAGTTGATCCATACCTGGGCCGACCTGGCCGGGCTGAGCTTCGACGAGCTGGACCGCAGCAAAAGCCTGGTCAGCGACAGCTTCAAGGCGCGCCCGCAGATGATCGGCAACCCGTACCTGCGCCAGCAGAAACCGTTGATTGATTTCAGCTTGATAAAGCCGAAGAAGGCCGAACCCACGGATGTAGTGGTCAAGTAATCGTTGGCTTGTAACAAAAAGATAACAATCATTCTCATCTGGCTCTAAAGTTCCGTCGCTCCTTTCGTCTTTGATCCATGGCCTTTTCTTACCGAGAAGGCCGCAAAGACGACAAGGAGTCTTCCGCGATGTTCGCGCCTTTCACCCGTTCCATGACCCTCACCCTTGGCCTGTCCAGCATCGTGCTGAGCCCTGGCCTGCTAGCTGAAACCGAGCCAGAACCCGCACCAACCAAGGCCTTGGAGCTGGGCAGCACCAGCATCACCGCCGAAGGCCTGGGCGCAACCACCGAGCACACAGGCGCCTACACCACGGGCTCGATGAGCACCGCCACGCGCTTGAACCTGTCCATCAAGGAAACCCCGCAATCCATCTCGGTGGTGACGCGCCAGCAGATGGATGATTTCAATCTCAATACGTTGACGGACGTACTGCGCCAGACCACGGGCGTTACCGTGCAGCATCTGGACTCGGATCGCGCGGGCTATTCATCCCGTGGCTACGGGATCGATAACTTCCAGATCGACGGCATGCTCAACACCTTCGGGCGCATGAAGTCAGACGCCGACACCATCATCTACGACCGCATTGAAGTGGTCCGTGGCGCCACCGGCCTGACCACCGGCGCGGGCAACCCTTCGGCCACGGTCAACATGATTCGCAAGCGCCCCACCGCCCAGTGGCAAGCCCAGACCGGCGTCAGCGGCGCCAGCCATGACAATTACTACAGCTACCTGGATGTGGGCGGGCCGCTGGCATTTGACGGTCGGCTGCGCGGGCGTACGGTGCTGGCGTACCGTGACAGCAAGTCCTTCCGCGATAACTACGCGCTGCAACGGGAAGTCGGCTACGGCATTCTCGAAGGCGACCTGACGGACGACACCGTGGTCGCCGTAGGCTTTGATTACCAGAACAAGCATGTGCAGGGCAGCTCCTGGGGCACCCTGCCCTATTGGAACAGCGATGGCAGCAAGGCCCGGCTCTCACGCTCGGCCAACCTGGCGGCCGATTGGAGCTCCTGGCCGCTCAAGGACAAGACCACCTTCGCCTCCATCGACCACAAACTGTCTGCGGATTGGCGCCTGAAGGCCGCCTACACCCACCGGCAAAGCGACACCGACGGCAAGGTGTATTACGGCGGCTCGGGTTTTCCCAACCCCGATGGCAGTGGCATGACCGCCTGGACCAACCAGATGGTGGGCACGTCGAAGATGGATGTGGTCGATCTGAATCTCAATGGCAACTATGCGCTACTGGGTCGCGAGCATGAATTGATGGTGGGTTACGGCGAATCCGAGCAGCGCGACTCGTCGCCCTACCAGCGTTTTGAAACACCAGATGGGTACGAGAACATCGCAGACTGGAAACACATGGGCGGCATCGCCAAATTCCCCGACCGCACCACCCACCTGCAAGGCGAACACTCGCGCAAGAAACAAAAAGCCGGCTACCTGGCCACGCGCTTGAGCCTCACCGAAAAACTGCATGCGGTTCTGGGCAGCCGATATGGCAGTTGGGACATCGAAAGCGTCTCGCCGGAGTATGACGCCAACTTCCAGTTGACCCGCGCGCCTAAAACCCGCCAGACCCACAACGACATGTGGACCCCCTACGCCGGCCTGCTGTACGACATCACGCCGGAGTACACCGTGTATGCCAGCTACACCGACATCTTCAACCCGCAAAGCGTGCGTGACGTCAGCAGGAAGTACCTTGAACCCGTGGTCGGCAGCAACTATGAAGTCGGCCTCAAAGGCAGCCTGTTGAACGAACGCCTGAACCTGGCGGCCGCGTATTTCTGGAGCACCCAGGACAACGTCGCCGAACTGGATAACGCCGCCAAACCGGACCCCATCACTCGCGAGCAGTTCTACACCTCGGGGGGCAAAGGCAGCAAAGTGCAAGGGTTTGAAGCCGAAGTGTCAGGCGAGGTCATGCCGGACTGGAACCTCACGGCGGGCTACAGCTACACCCACTCGCGGAACGGTGACAAGCAGCGCAGCAACACCAATGTACCCTTGAACATGCTCAAGGTTTCCACATCCTATCGCCTGCCCGGCGAATGGCGCGGATTGACCGTGGGTGGCGCGGTGAACTGGCAGAGCGATTTCTACCAGTTCGCCGATCGCCCAAGTGGCGGCCGGGACACGGAAGGCTACCTGAACACCGAACGCGCCAAGATCACCCAGCAGGCCTACACCGTGGTCAACCTGATGTCGCGCTACCAGTTCGACGAGCACGTTTCGGCATCCGTTAACGTAAACAATGTATTTGATAAAAAATATTACGAACGCGTCGGTTTCTACAACGGCGTGTATTGGGGCGACCCGCGCTCTATTACGCTGGCTCTGGACTGGAAACTCTAAACCCCGCACCTGAGGCACCGCGAAACTTAACGACCGCGTTAAGTTTCGCGGCCAATCAGTTAAGCCTCACTTAATAAAGCCTCCACATAATCGCCCCCACGAGTCTGAACAAGCGAACAGACGCCGATCAAAAACTTATGGGAATACCGACGATGAAACTCTCTACTGTGATGCTTGCCGGCCTGATGACCCTGACCTCTGCCGCTGCCTTTGCTGAAGGTGGCGCCGAGCGTTCGCGGGAGTTCTATGCCAATTTCAAATTCATGCAAGACCAGCAGGATAGCAAGGCCGAACAAACGGCTGCCACTAATGTGAAGAACCCAAAAACAGTGCCTACTGTTCAAAACAGCGATGAGCCACAACCGAAAAGTTAATTAACACGTAACACCCTTGTCATTCCGCTCCTTTGACCAGGGTAACTTGGCGCCAGATTCTGGCGCCTTTTTTTTGTACCTTCAGTAACTAACCAATTACAAAGTCTTATTCCAAAACAGCATGCGCCCGTGTGCCGGATCAAACTTGGAATCATCAAAGCCAAACTTGCGGTAGGCCGATTGTGCGACAGTATTCCCCTCCAGCACCTCCAGGGTAATCTTGCAGCAACCGCGCTGACGGGCGATCTCTTCGACCTTTTGTAGCATTTTCTGGCTCAAACCCAGGCCGCGGAACTGATCCATCACCGCCACATCGTGGACGTTGACCAACGGACGACACGCAAAGGTCGAGAACCCTTCGAAGCAATTGACCAAACCCGCCGGCTCGCCACCAACAAACGCCAGAACGCTGAACGCATGCGGGCGCTTGGCCAGCTCGCCAGGCAGTTGCTGCAACAGGTCGGCAGGCAGGCTGTGGCCGCCGCCCATCGGGTCTTCGGCGTAATGGTTGAGCACCAGGCTAATCGCCTCGGCGTGCACGGGATTGGTATAGCTGGCTTGCAGAACCAGAATGTCTGGGGTGTCCATTTCCTTCCTCGATAGCGACGGCACGGGAGTCATCTCCCTTTGAAGCGGACGATTGTAAGCGCGGCGCGGGCGATAGATGAAGGAGATTAACTACAAATTCTCGCCTGAAAATACGGTGCTTTTGCGCATGCACACGCGTGAACAGCGTAGCTACGGGGATTTTTCTTACGCTCCAAAACGCTGCAATTGCATTTCCTGCAAGCGACTCAGCGTGCGGCGAAACGCAAACTCCAGATAACCTTCGGTGTACAGGCACTCCAACGGCACCTCGGCCTCGATGAATAACGGCACTTTGCGGTCGTAGCATTCATCCACCAGGGCAATGAAGCGCCTCACACTGTCATCGTGTACCGACAACTCGGGCAACTCGCGATCACCCGCCTCGACACGCTGGGCACCATCTTCGGTGCCGCGCGCAATGCGCCCAGGGCGTTTTTGCGCGCTCAGGTTGGGCACTTCCCCGAGCAGAATCGCGTCAAAACGATCACACAGCTGCATGAAATCCATTGCAGCCAGGGGCTGCTCGCACAGGTCGGCATAACGGCACCAGAGCACACGATCACTGGACTGCACGGCAGCAATCGAGCGGTAGCCGACACTGACCGGCCCACTGCGCACGGCCTGCCCCTCAGTCAATTGCTTGAACACCTCACCCAGCGCATCGGGCTGATTCACCCAGTAACGCTGCACGCCCAGGCCGGGGTGCAAGCGATGATCTTCAGCACCGTCCACCGCCACCACCTGCAGATGCTGCTCGATGGCCGCGATTCCCGGCAGGAAACGCTCGCGGTTAAAGCCGCCCGCGTACAACTGATCGGGCGGCTGGTTGGACGTGCAGACCATCACCACGCCTTCTTCGAACATCACCTGGAACAGGCGCCCGAGGATGATCGCGTCACCGATGTCATTGACGAACAACTCGTCAAAGCACAGCACGCGCACCTCCTGTGCCAACTCGCGGGCCAACGCCTGCAAGGGGTCCTGGGTGCCGGTGAGCTGAAACGAACGCTGGTGCACCCAGCCCATGAAGTGATGAAAGTGCTGGCGCCGCGCAGGCACCCGCAGGCTTTGGTAAAACTGGTCCATCAGCCAGGTTTTGCCACGGCCCACCGGGCCCCACAGGTAAACCCCGGTGATCGGCGAGCGGCCTTGATGCAGCGCTTCATGGCAGGCTTGCAGCGCCTCCACCGCCCGACGCTGGGCTTCATCGGCAACGAAACCCTGCTGGGCGATGGCGTGCTGATAGGCCGCGCGGGGTGAGTCAAACGCCATGGGTGTTACGCAAGGCTCTTGCTGACCACCTCGAACACATCGCTGGACAGCTCACCGGAAGCACGAATGCGCTCCAGCTCGGCCTTCATCAGCGCCTGGCGCGCGCTGTCGTATTTGCGCCAGCGGGTCAGCGGTGCCAGTTGGCGCGAGGCGATCTGCGGGTTGAAGCCGTTCAACTGGATCACCAGGTCCGCCAGGAAGCGATAACCCGAGCCATCTGCTGCATGGAAGTTGATCAGGTTCTGCCCGGCAAATGCGCCGATCAGTGCGCGCACCTTGTTCGGGTTCTTGAGCGTGAACGCCGGGTGCTCCATCAACGCCTTGACCCGCTCCAGCCCGCCCGGCAACGTGCTGCCGGCCTGGACGCTGAACCACTGGTCCATGACCAGTGGGTTGTCCTTGAAGTTCTCGGCAAACACCGCCAGGGCCTGGGCCTTCTCGGCTTCAAACGGCGAATTCACCAGGACCGCCAGCGCAGTGAGGCGCTCGGTCATGTTGTCGCTGGCATCGAACTGCTCCAGCGCCGCCGCCAACACCTGCGGCTTGCCGCTGAGCATCAGGTACGACAGCGCAATATTCTGCAAGGCGCGACGGGCAAAGTGCTCGGCGGCAGCCACGTAAGGGGTTTTCTTCGACAGCTCGCGGTTGGCCTGGTAACGCTGCCACAATTCGTCAAACAACTGCTCAGCCAGCTGCTGACGGGCAAACTCACGGGCGGCGTGGATGGCATCGACATCCGCCACTTCACTGATTTCGGTCAGGTAGGCTTCGCCCGGCAACGAGAGCATTTCGGCAACCATCGCCTGATCCAGCGTCTCGTCGCGCAGCACGGTACGCAACGCGTCGACAAGGCGTTGATCCAGCGCCAGCGGCTGGCCTGCCTGATGCTGGCCGATCAACTCCTGCAATACCTGCACGGCCAGTTGCTGGCCCGCATCCCAGCGGTTGAAACCGTCGCTGTCGTGTTGCATCAGGAACATCAGCTGGTCACGGCTATACGGGAAGCTCAGCTTCACCGGCGCCGAGAAACCGCGCAGCAGCGACGGCAACGGCTGCTCAGGGATGTCAACGAAGGTGAAGGTTTGCTCGGCTTCGGTCACCGAGATCACCCGGGAGGTGTCGCCCGCAGTGGCTTCACCGGCCAGGCGCAAGGCGATGCCGGCGCCCTCCCCGTCCAGCAGGCCCAGCGCCACCGGGATCACGAACGGCAGTTTTTCCACTTTGTCCGGGGTGGCCGGGCAGCTTTGGCGGAAGGTCAGGCTGTAGGTTTTTGCCGCCGCATCGTAGGACTCGCTCACCGCCAGGCGTGGCGTGCCGGCCTGGCTGTACCAGCGTTTGAACTGGCTGAGGTCGGCGCCGTTGGCGTCTTCCATGGCCTTGATAAAGTCGTCGCAGGTCACGGCCTGGCCGTCATGGCGTTCGAAGTACAGGTCGCTGCCTTTACGGAAACCTTCGGCGCCGAGCAAGGTGTGGATCATGCCGACCACTTCCGAGCCCTTTTCGTACACGGTCAGGGTGTAGAAGTTGGAGATCTCGATAAAGCTGTCCGGGCGCACCGCGTGGGCCATCGGGCCGGCGTCCTCGGCGAACTGGTGGGTGCGCAGGTAAGCCACGTCCTGGATGCGCTTGACCGTGGCCGAGTTCATGTTGGCGGAGAATTGCGAGTCACGGTAGACGGTGAAGCCTTCCTTGAGCGACAGCTGGAACCAGTCGCGGCAGGTCACGCGGTTGCCCGACCAGTTGTGGAAGTATTCGTGGGCGACGATGGCCTCGACGCGCTGGTGCGCGGCGTCGGTAGCGGTTTCGGCGCGGGCCAGCACGGCGCTGGAGTTGAAGATATTGAGGCCCTTGTTCTCCATGGCGCCCATGTTGAAGTCGTTCACGGCAACGATCATGAAGATGTCGAGATCGTACTCACGGCCGTAGGTTTCTTCGTCCCAGCGCATGGATTTTTTCAGGCTGGTCATGGCGTGCTGGCACTTGTCGATGTTTTCCGGCTCGACGTAGATGCGCAGCGCGACTTCGCGCTGGGTCATGGTGGTGAAACTGTCTTCCACGCACCACAAGTCACCGGCCACCAGCGCGAACAGGTACGCCGGCTTCTTGAATGGGTCTTCCCAGGTCGCCCAGTGGCGGCCGTCTTCGCCAGGCCCGCTGGCGATCGGGTTGCCGTTGGACAGCAGCACCGGGTAGCTATGTTGCTCGGCGATCACCGTGGTGGTGAAGGTGCTCATCACGTCCGGGCGGTCGAGGTAGTAGGTGATCTTGCGGAAACCTTCGGCCTCGCACTGGGTGCAGAACATGCCGCTGGATTTGTACAGGCCTTCCAGGGCGGTGTTGGTTTCCGGGTGGATCTTGACCGTGGTGTCGAGGGTGAACGTCGCGCTTTTTGGCTGCACGGTCAGGTGGCTGTCGGTCAACTGGTAATCAGCGTCCGTCAGTTCCTGGTCAGCCAGGTTCACACTCAACAGCTCAAGTTGCTGGCCATCCAGCACCAACGGCGGCAAGCCGGCGCCACGCTCAGGGTTGCGGCGCATCACCAGCTGCGCGTGGACCAGGCTGTGGTCCTCGAACAACTCGAAGGTCAGGTGGGTCTCGTCGATCAGGTAGTCCGGCGCCTGATAGTCCTTGAGGTAAATCATCTTCGGTTGTTCGGTGCGCATGCTTGCAATCCTTCTACTGATGCACGGCGAGCTGGTAGGCCGTGTATTTGCGGATATTGATAACGCCGGTGTCAAAGATCAGGTATTGGCCCTTGATCCCCAGCAGCGTGCCTTCGGCAATCGGGTTCTTGTCCAGATTAAAGCTGACAATCTTGGCGGGATATTGCTCCACCGGGTAGCGGATTTCTATCGGCTCGATGTCGGTCACTGGCTGGATGGCTTGTAGGCCGAAGCGCTCCTGCAAGGCGCTGATGCCCTCGGCGCAGGACGCGAACAGCTCATCGCGCACGTGCTTGAGGTCCACCGCCGCGGCATCGCCCTTGAGCAGTGCGCGCCAGTTGGTCTTGTCGGCCACTTGGCTGCGAAACACATCTTCGACGAAGCCGGACTGCTGGCGCGTGGCCACGCGCATGATCGGCAGCGCCTGGCTGGCACCCTGGTCCAACCAGCGGGTCGGCAGCTGGGTGGCACGGGTGATGCCGACCTTGATCCCCGACGAATTGGCCAGGTAGACCACGTGGTCGGTCATGCAGAATTTCTCACCCCAGGACGGCTCACGGCAGGTGCCGGCGTCGTAATGGCAACGCTCGGGGCTCATGATGCACAGGTCGCACTGGGCCAGCTTGGTCATGCAGGGGTAGCAATAGCCCTGGCTGAAGCTGGTCTTGGTCTTGCGGCCGCAATGGCTGCAATGAATGGCGCCGAGGTATTCCAGGCGGATATGGCTGCCGATCAACGGGTTGACCGGCACCTCGGTATCGCCCAGGCGAAACGCGTATTGAACGGTCGGCTCACCGAGTTGCGCCGACATTTTGCTGACTGCACCGCGACCGATTTCAATCAATGGATCGCATCCGACTTGAACAGGATGTTCGGCACAGTGGTCGATTTCGACTGGCATTCCTGCGGGCCCATGTAACCGGTGCGCTGGTCTTCCGGCAGGTTCTGGATTTCCCAGGCGATCATCGCCTGCAACGACAGTTCACGCTGCTCGGCGCTGAGCTTGCGGCCATCGGACCATTTGCCGATTTCCACGGCGAGCTTGAGGCTCTCGTAGATGTCCGGGGTGATGTTTTCGATCATTTCAGCAAAAGAGGACATAAGCTCTTCCTTATCAAATAGAAGCTTTGCGACGGTTGTACAAACCGCCGAGCAAACCGGTGAGGCAACCGATCGCCAGGCCGCCGACATGGGCCGCGTTGGCGATTTCGCCGAAGCCGATCATCGAGACCAGGCCCGACAGGCACAGCACCAGCCACACCAGCATCATCACCAGCACGCCACGGGGCAGGCGATACGCCGGGTTTGGCGAAAGTAATTGAAAGATCCAGCAATGCCCGAGCAAGCCATACAACACGCCGGACAAACCGCCGAACAGGCCGGGGCCGCCGTAAGCGTACTGGGCGTAGTTGGAGACCAGGCTGAACAACAGGGTCAGGCCCAGCAGGTTGATACTGCCCTGGCGCACTTCGATGCGCCGGCCCAGCTCCCAGTACCACATGCCGTTCATGGCCAGGTGCAGGATGCCGAAGTGGATCAGCATCGGCGTAACCAACCGCCACCACTGCCCAGATGCCAGGGTGTCGGCCAGCGGCGTGAACTGGATGTACTCGCCCAGGATGCGAAACGGCAGGAAGGTCAGCCAGGCCATGGCTTGCAGGTTGTCACCGAGCAAGGTCACGGCGCCGACGATAATACTCGCCAGCAACACCAGCGCCGTCACCGGGCTGTGGCGTACCTGCTGGACAAAGCTTGGGCGGGTCACCGGCGCTTGCGGCTGTTCGGGAATGTCCAGCTGCTGGTCCGGGTCGCCGGCGGGAAAGCGTTGATACAGCACGCGCACGTCGTCGCTGATGGTCTCGGGCACCCACAGCACTTGCTCGCCCGCTTCCTCGCTGACGCGATGGGGCACTTGCATGCGCTGCAACAGTTGGACGAAACCGCCCAAATCGACGCTCAGGGGCAAGCGCAATACAGCCACGGTACTCATTGGATAACCTCGGGACGCTCAACGTCGACCCATACAAATTTGTTCGGATCCAGGCGGGTTTCCTGGTCCAGGCGATAAGCCACCAGCTTGCCGTACAGCACGGCGCTGTAGTCCAGGCAGGCCAGGTTCTCGCGGATCGGTGCCGGTTTGCCGCTGCGCCAGTAGTGGCCGACGAACAACAACGGCTCGTCGACGCCGTAGCGCAGCAAGGAATTCTTTTCCGTGGACGACAACGGCGTACGTGCCACCGGGTCAGGCAGTGCATCGGGCTGGAACACGATGTCGCCGTAGGTTTTCGGGTCGTCCTCCCAGAACTTCGTGCGGAAGAACGAGCGCGTCAGCCCATCGCCACCGGTCAGCGTCAAGCCATCCGGCAGGCGCATATCGGTGCCGCGCAGCAAGCGGTCAAAGGCGTTGCAGGCAAAACTGCCGGGCACGGCGGCGGCCTGCAGGAAATGCGGGTCAATGCAGCCGTCCGGGAATGTCGCACGCAGTGGCGCGATAAAGCCGTCATCCCAGCACGCGTGCACCACGCGGAAACGTCCGGCATCGACAAACAACGGCATGTCGTAGAACCAGCCGAGGAAGTCGTGCCAGTCGGCCGGGTGGTGCTCGAACTGGGTCAGGGTTTCGTGGATCAACCGCGCATGCCGTGGATTGTGCTCACGCACGAACTGCTTGCCACTGCCGGGGGGCGCGAGGGTGGTCCAACCGAGGGCGTTGAACTCGTGGTTGCCCATGATGCACAGCGCCTGCCCGGCCTCGGTCATGTCGTGGACGATATGCAGCGCCTCACGAATGCGCGGGCCACGGTCGATGATATCGCCGAGGAACACCGCCATCCGCGACTTGTGCCGCCAGACGCCGCCGATCTTCTGGTAACCCATTTGGTCGAGCAAGTGCTCAAGGGTATGAGCGCAACCGTGCACGTCACCAATCAGGTCGTAGCTACGCGCGGGATCGAGCATCAGTCGCCTCCACCCCCCAAGCGGCTGCCCCAGCCCAGCTTGGTGCGGCACACTTCGTAGTAATTGTGGTCCAGCGGATGGATCAGTCGCAGTTTCTGCGCCTTTTTGCTTACGGTGATGGTGTCACCGGGGGCGCAGGTGAAATGGTTCTGCCCGTCACAGGACACCTGCGGGTAGATCTGCATGTCTTTGGACACCACGATTTTCAGCTCACTGTTGCCATCGACCACGATGGGCCGGCTGGACAACATATGGGGGTACATCGGCACGATCACAATGGCATCCAGCTTGGGATGCATGATCGGCCCGCCGGCCGACAGCGCATAGGCAGTGGAACCGGTCGGCGTGGCGACGATCAGGCCGTCAGCCTTCTGGCTGCAGACGAACTGACCGTCGATATACAGCTCGAACTCGATCATCCGCGTGGACTTGCCCGGGTGCAGCACCACGTCATTGAGGGCGTCGCCCTGGCCGATGGCCTCACCGTGACGGCGCACTTCGGCTTGCAGCAGGAAGCGGTTTTCCACCAGGTAATGGCCGTCGAGCACCTTGGCCACTTCGACTTCCAGCTCGTCGGGGCGAATATCGGTGAGAAACCCCAGGCTCCCACGGTTGATCCCCAGCACCGGCACGTTGTGCCGCGCCAGCGCCCGGGCGGCGCCGAGCAGGCTGCCGTCGCCGCCGACCACGATGACCATGTCGCAGACTTCGCCGAGCATCTTGCGCGACGAGGTTTGCAGGCCATGGCCCGGCAGGATTTCGGCGATGGTGTCTTCGAGGATCACATGCAGGTGGCGTTCCAGCAGGAATTTTTTCAGTCGGCGGACGGTGTCCAACACCTGGGTACTGCCCAGGCGACCGATAATGCCGATATTGCGAAATTGCTCCATGGGGCTCCTGCGGGATGTGCGGTGTGGCGGAAAACCGCGATTATGGGCGAAAGGCCGCGCCAGGCAAAACCCTTTGTCGCCGCGAAGCCTTGATGACAATGGTTCTCAGCCACCCGTGCGACACTTAAGCGGCTATGCTCGGACCATGACTGTGTTCCCGGATCTGCACAACCTGCCCCGCCAGTTGCGCCACCCTGAGGTGCGCGATCTGGCGTGGGTGATGCTCGCCCCACCGATGCTCGCGCAAACACCGTGGCCACAGCGCCATCCGTTGGCGGGCAGCGATTGGGTACAAGCGCCGGATTTGCTTGAGCGCTGGCTGCGTCACCTCGATCAAGACAGCCGCGCCTTGCAACACTGGCTAAGCCTGTCCCGCTCCCGGCGATTGGGCCTGTACTACGAGCGGTTGTGGCAATTCGCCGTGCAGCATGCCCCGGGCGTGGAACTCCTGGCCGCCAACCTGCCCATCCGCCGTGGCGGGCATACCCTGGGCGAACTGGATATGCTCCTGCGCGACCGCGATGGCGTGCATCACCTGGAACTGGCGATCAAACTCTACCTCGGGCCGCAGGACGGGAACGGCCAGGACAGCGCCTTGTGGCTGGGGCCTGGATGCCATGACCGGCTGGACCGCAAGCTCGCGCATCTGGCCCAGCATCAGTTGCCCATCTCCGCACGCCCGGAAAGCCGCGAAGCACTGGCCGCACTGGATATCCAGCAGTTCGACGCACATTTATGGCTGGGCGGGTATTTACTCTATCCCTGGCCCGGCCAGGCCCAAGCCCCGGCTGGCGCCCATCCGCAGCACCTGCGCGGCCGCTGGCTGCATCAACGGGATTGGCCAAACTTTGTCGGCACCAGCGCGCCAGGCCGCTGGCAACCCCTGCCCCGCCATGCGTGGCTGGCGCCGGCGCACTATGGTGCGGGTGATGTGTGGAGTGAAGCGCAGATGCAAGGCTGGCTGGCAGCGCTAGACCCGATGGCGCCGGCGCAGTTGTTGGTGCGGATGGTGCAGGTGGGTGAGGATTGGGAAGAGGCGGAGCGGTTGTTTTTGGTGGCGGATCTTTGGCCGGATGTGCCGGGGGGTGGTTAAACACACTTCGCGCCGGAGCATCCCTGCGAGACATCCAAGTCTTTGAGTCCTTGTGTGTACACTATTCAGAAACAGGGATTTCATCATCAACTTCCCCTAATTGCTTAAAGGCTTGCGGACCCGCTATTCAAGGCGCACAGCCAAACAGCACTGATATCGGCGCGAAACCAAACTTACTGTGCGGCGTCAAGGGCACCTCTCCACAGCTATATCCTTTAAGTCCTGTTCCTGCATCCGCTGAAGCAACATAGGTTCTTCTGAACGCAGGACGTCAAGATACTTGAAACCTGACTCATTTTTATCGAGTAAAATCAGAAAACCAACAGCCTCGCGAAAGTTGAAGCATCCCGAGCGACTTCGAATGATTTTTTGAGGTAATGCGTTTTTCAAAGCATCAGCAGATACATATCTATCAAAAATCTCAACCTCCCCTATCCTCCCCAACAAAAAGTCCCTGCCCTGCCCACTCTCAACCACCGCCCTAGTATCAAAAGAAAAGATCGAAGACCTCCATTCATTCGAGTAAACCTGGGCAATCTCATCATAATCATTATTCAGAGGCGTATTCAGCCCACATACTCCTCCAGACGCCTTTGCTCCATTGTAAGAATTTCGCACATCAAAATACGCGCAATCGACAAACACACGCCCCTCTTGAACTACCAATGTATAGAAGTAGTCATACCTTGAGCTTACATGCAGCGCAGAAGCCCCATTTACACTTATCAATGAACGGCCAAAGCCTTCTTTATCTCCGACTATATCTTCATATATTCTTTCACGCCCCTCGTCGTATAACACGACACTTCCGGGACGCACCCCCGGCAAAATCCCGCCTAAAACAACATCACACCAAGCTAGAAAAAAAAACAAAACCCCTGACCTTTTAGACACATTAAAACTCCAACGACAACCTGGAAGACTTCCGAAGAACAGCCTCAAATTCACCAGCATAGGAAGCAATCAAGCGCTGCTCATCAACACCATTTATAATTTTCCTAGCCGAGAGATAGTCCACGCCTTGAGCATTAATATAGTGGCCCAATTTTTTACCCGTAAAAAGCCCATTGGTCATACCCACTATCATAATTGGTATAGAGTACTCGAATACTGCCGCCCGATCAGGCTCTTTAACAAAATCAACACCTAACAAATCAGAAAATTTTCGATAATTATTTTTCCAGGTCAAATGCACACAGCCCCGACCTCTATACTTATAGCCATCCCCTTCCTCAGTATTCCCATTTAATTTAGCCCTTTCTCTTCCCGCAGAATCAGAAGCAAGAACCGGATCATATTTATTAAAGTAAGAAACTCCACCCACCTCCGGTTTCTCGCTGAAATACTCTCCCGTAGGAAAATGATATGCCTCATGCCTGACAGTCGCGAGCATATACGCCACCTCATACAAATTCGCCTCATGCTGAGTAGGCTCATAAAAGGTATTTATAGCAATTAATATTTTCCTCAGGTTCCCCTCGGACTGCTGACTCAACGGCCGCGTTCCTGGTGAGAAGGCTGTATGGACGTATACATATAACTTTAAGAACTCGTCCACATCAATAAGTCCGCTCACTCCCCTAAAACGTCCACCTAACCCCACCGGATGCAAATGATAAACCTGCCCATGCCCCGGTAACCCAACCCCTGCCGCCACTTTATCCCACCAACTCATCGCGTTGATCCGCCCCTTCTCCGTAACCCAATTCAACTGCGGTGTCGAGCCGTTATGACCCAATATCTCGTCCAGCCCATCCCACTTACTCGGCGTATGACGCCACTCACTTTCATAAAAGATGATCAGTTGTGCCAGTGACTGTGCATACGCCGGCAACGCCATCGCGGACTGCAACTCTTCGGCGCCCATGCTTCCATCGCGGTTGCGGTCGATCATGTCGTAGAGCCGCGTCTTGAGCGGGCCGCTATCTGCCATGTCCGCCAAGGCACCATGACGTTCGACTTGCTCAGGACTGAAACGCTTTGCCGCCCGGAGAAAGGAGGAAAGGGACTGGCGAGGCGTGTCGTAGTTGAAGATTACCTCGTAGCCGTCCCATGACCAGGGACTGACCCAAGGGGTGACGCCGACCTCTTCGCGAACCCAACCGTCCAGCAGATTACGGTCTGCGTCGTGAAGCAGGCCTTCCAGCCGATACCAGTTGCAAGCCCCGCGACCCGGCATCGCCGCTACCTGGATTTTTTTCTCGGCTGGGAGCCCGTCCAGTAAGGTTTTGGGCACCCATAAATCGGCATCGCTGGCGGTGCTGGCCGCGTTCAGAGTCGGTGGTTGGGTTGCGCTGAAAGACGCTTGATGCGCCACCACAACGCTGCCCTTGGCAAGTTTCAGCCAGGTTTTGCTGGTCGTTGGCAATCGCCCGGCCCAGACGCGGCAATCGTCGATGAACGTTTCAACATCATCACTGCTGAACACTTCCAGATGCAGTTTTTCCTCTGGGTAATCGGCTGCACAGTCTTGATACAGGCCGATGTGACCCACCAAATCGGCGGCCTTGATGGCGACAGGCGGGTCAAGGACGGTGATGCGATCCGCTACTGGTTCGCGTGCCCCCTCCAAGGAATCGAAGTGAACATACTGGTTCACACGCTCCAATTTGCGGAAGGTGCCTTCACCACTGACGCAGACTTCCGTGCCCTGGGGCAAGCGCATCAGGACTCGGCTATTGGCACTCGCTTCGGCCCGGACATTCAGTGAACTGGCTTTGACCCGATACTCTCCCCCACCAAACGGGACCAGATACTCTTGGGCAACATAACCTTGCAGGCGACCCTCCGCGTCTTTCAGCACCTCAGGCCCATCGCTGCCCTCCAACTTACGGTATTCCCCCACCCCACTGACCATCACCTCCGCGCCCCGAAGCAGCATGGCCAGCGCCTTGCCACGCCGAGTCTGGCCGTACACATTCAGACCTTGCTGACCGGGATAATCGGCATGGACATCACTTACCGTGACCTTGACCCGACGCACCTGCGCTTCAGGCCAGAATCCTGGCCGTACGATAGCTGGATCCGTCTGGTACACCGCCCAGTCGCGCAAGTGCATATACAGGCTGTAAAAGACCAGGCTTGGCGGGGTGTCTGTGTTGCCCTCGACTTTTGGTGCTTCAAGGCGGTGGCGAACCAACACGAAGTTGCGTGAAAACGGCTTTTGTACGGTCAGTTTTTCAAAGAAGTAGGTCGTGGTAGGCGAGTGCTGATCGATGCGATAAGCCACCACTTCACCATCAGCCAGGCAATGCACGCCGGATTGATCCAGAGTCCCTGCAGTGCCGCCGTCGAAATGCACGCCGCCGTGCCACAGACCGTTGCGGCCTACCGGGTAGTAACCCGCTGCGGCCTTGGCCAGTTGGGTCAATTGTAGAATCGGATGGGTTTTATCCTTGAAGGGATGGCTCCAGTTCTTCAGTGGCAACGGTGTTGACGAGGGCGCATCTGACTGACTAGAGCGACTCTCTGCAGTGGGCAATTCGGGCAAGTAAATCGGCGTGTTTCGAGCGGGGTTGAAGAGCTCGAAAAACCGGGAAAACAAGTTGGCCATGGGGTGCTTCACTCCTGGTTTCGCAAAGAAAACAGCAAGAAAAACCCGGGGGGCACAGACGTGTGCTCGGTCAGTTGAGGGGGCTGAGATTTGATCTTGGGCAAGGGCAGACTGAAGCTGGCGGTTTTGCCCGGATTGATATCAGAAAATAAAGTCGGCAATACGCAGGAATTCATCCCTTTACCCCTGAACGTGTGAAAGCCCAAAGAGTAAAGAGTCGCTATCAACGATGAATGTCAGAAGATTCGACTTTAAAAGACCGACCCTTCCCAATCGCCCCTCAAAACCTACAAACCATCGATATGCCGGTAATCAATCTTCAGCCCCGCAGCCAGCGCTTGCGCCCGCCCCAACCTGACCGGCCCGCGCTCGATATCCACCAGCAACCCAGGGCATTCCAACACCGGCAACCCATCGATAGCCTTGAGTCGCCCATCAGTAATCACCAGCAACCGCTGTTGCTCAGCCGGATAACGCTTGCGCCGCGCCACCAGCCAATGCCCAGCTTCGGTCAGCGCTGCGAGCAGCGGTGTGCCGCCGCCGGCCCCCAGTTGTTCCAGCCAGCCGGTCAGGCCCTTGGCGGCCTTGAGGCCTTGCACCTGCCACGTTGGCGATTGCCCACTGGCCGTCAGCAACGCCATGCGCGCGCGTTGGCGATAGGCGTCGTCAAACAACTGGGCCAACAAGCCCTTGGCGTCGGTCAACGCGTGATGGCGGCGGGTGGAGGCCGAGGCGTCGACGATCACCAGCCACAATTCGTGGGCCGAGCGACTGCGCAGGTGAAACAGCAATTCCTCCCTCGTCTGCGGGCGGCCGCCAAGCAAGGTGCCGGGCCAGTTGATCGAGCCTCGCTGTGCGCTGCGCGCTTTACCCTGCCTGCCGTGATCCAATCGTCCAGCCTTGGGTCGGGCATCCGCCCCCGCGTCAGGTCGAGGGCGAATGCCTAGGGCTTTTTTGGCCAGGTGGGGACTTCCCGACGTGCGCCGGTGGGCAAGGCGGGTGCGGGCATGTCGCCCCATTGGCCTTGGCCCGGCGAGGTGTCGCTGGGCTGGGGGGATTGCCCTGGGTTCGGTGGGCTGGCCGATGGAGATTGCGCTTGGCGACGATGGCGCAAGGCAAACTCCGCGACGGCTTCGATATCTTCTTCGGCGATGGCATCAGCACCGCGCCATGCCGCGTGGGCCCGGGCGCCACGTAGCCAGACCAGGTCCGCGCGCAAGCCGTCGACACCGGCGGCAAAACAGCGCTCGGTGATCTGCGCCAAGGCCTGGTCATCCAACTCGATGGCATCGAGCCGCGCCCGCGCCGCGGTGCAACGCGCCTGTAAAGCGGCTTGCTGCCCGGCCCACTGCGCGCAGAACGCCACCGGATCGCTGTCGAAGTCCAGGCGGCGACGGATGATCTGCCCGCGCTCCGTCGGCAAGGTCTGCCCGCTCAAGGCTACATTGAATCCGAAGCGATCGAGCAGTTGCGGGCGCAGCTCGCCCTCCTCCGGGTTCATCGTGCCAATCAGTACGAAACGTGCCGAATGGCGATGGGAAATACCGTCGCGCTCGATCAGATTGGTGCCGCTGGCGGCTACGTCCAGCAGCAGGTCCACCAGGTGGTCGGCCAGCAGATTGACTTCATCCACATACAGCACACCGCCATCGGCTTTGGCCAGTACGCCCGGCGAAAACTGCGCCCGGCCCTCGCCCAGCGCAGCGTCCAGATCCAAGGTACCGACCAGGCGTTCTTCGGTCGCGCCCAATGGCAGGGTGACAAACTGCCCGCTGGCCAGCAGGTCAGCCAAGCCCCGCGCCAAGGTGGACTTGGCCATGCCGCGCGGGCCTTCGATCAGCACGCCGCCGATCTTCGGGTCGATGGCGGTCAGGCACAGCGCCAGTTTCAATTCGTCGGCGCCGACCACGGCGGACAGCGGGAAATGGGGGATCTCAGTCATCAGCTGTCTTCTTCTATATCCAGCAACAGGTTTTCCAACGCTTCGCGGTAGGCCCCAGGCTCTTGCCACATGCCGCGCTGCTGGGCTTCAAGCATGCGTTCGGTCATGTCGCGCAGGGCATCGGGGTTGTGCTGTTGCACAAAGGCGCGGGTGTCGGGGTCGAGCAAATAAGCGTCGGCGAGCAAGGCGTATTGGTGATCGTCGATCAGCGCGGTGGTGGCGTCGAAGGCGAACAGGTTGTCCACGGTCGCGGCCATTTCAAACGCACCCTTATAGCCGTGGCGCTTCACGCCTTCGATCCACTTGGGGTTGGCGGCGCGGGAACGGATCACCCGGTTCAGCTCTTCCTTCAAGGTGCGGATTTTCGGCAGGTCGGGCTGGCTGTGGTCGCCATGGTAACTGGCGGCCTTGTCACCGCTCAGGGTTTCCACGGCGGCGAGCATGCCACCCTGGAATTGGTAGTAGTCGTTGGAGTCGAGCAGGTCGTGCTCGCGGTTGTCCTGGTTCTGCAACACGGCCTGCACCTGGCTCAAGCGCTGGGCGAATTGTTCACGGGCGGCGGTGCCTTCGTCGGCGCCACCGTAGGCATAACCGCCCCAGTTCAGGTACACCTCGGCCAGGTCCTCGCGGCTTTGCCACAAGCGCCCATCAATTGCGCCCTGCACGCCCGCGCCATAGGCGCCGGGCTTGGCGCCAAAGATGCGCCAGCCGGCCTGTTTCGCGGCGGCCTCTTCGTCCAGGCCGGACTGGATCAACGCGGCCCGCTCGCTGCGCACCTTGGCGGCCAGCGGGTTCATGTCGTCCGGCTCATCCAACGCCGCCACCGCCTGCACTGCCGCATCAAACAGGCGGATCAGGTTGGCAAACGCATCACGGAAGAAGCCCGACACCCGCAGCGTTACATCAACTCGCGGACGGTCCAGCAGGCTGATCGGCAGGATTTCAAAGTCATCCACTCGCTGGCTGCCGGTCGCCCACACCGGGCGCACGCCCATCAGCGCCATGGCCTGGGCGATATCGTCGCCACCGGTGCGCATGGTGGCAGTGCCCCATACCGACAAGCCGAGTTGGCGCAAATGATCCCCGTGGTCCTGCAAGTGCCGCTCAAGAATCAGGTTGGCGGATTGGAAACCGATGCGCCAGGCCGTGGTGGTCGGCAGGTTGCGCACGTCCACGGTGAAGAAGTTGCGCCCGGTGGGCAGCACATCCAAACGCCCGCGACTCGGCGCACCGCTTGGCCCCGCCGGCACAAAACGGCCGCCCAGGGCATCCAGCAAACCACGCATTTCGGCCGGGCCGCAGGCATCCAGGCGCGGCGCGACGACGATGCGCAGGCTCTCGATAACGGCCTTCACGTCCTCCCAACCGGGTTCTTCCAACTGCTCAAGCGGGCCTTGCAGTGCCTGCTCGATCAACCGCGCCGCATACAATTCCAGACGCTCACGGGTGTCCCCGGCGGTGCGCCACAACTGCAAATCTATGGTTTGCAACACCTGCGGGCGGCGGCCGGTCCAGGGTTCGGCGAGGGCACAATCCAACGGATCGAAGCCCAACTCGAACGCCTTGGCCAATACCCGCAGCAAGCTCGATTGCGCGCCACGCCCATCGCCACGGGGGATACGCAGCAACGCGAGCAAGGTGTCGATGCGCAAACGGCCTTCGGGCGACTCGCCAAAGATATGCAGGCCGTCGCGGATCTGCGATTCCTTCAAGTCACACAGGTACGTGTCGAGGCGCGGCAGCCAGATGGCGGCGTCGGCATCGTTATCCAGCTCGAGTTCCTGGTCGATACGGGTTTCGCGCACCAGCTTGAGGATGTCTTTTTGCAGCTCAAGGGCGCGGCGCGGGTCAAGCAACTGTGCTTCGTAATATTCGTCGGCCAACAGCTCCAGGTCGCGCAATGGCCCGTAGGTTTCGGCACGGGTCAGCGGCGGCATCAGGTGGTCGATGATGACCGCCTGGGTGCGCCGCTTGGCCTGGGCGCCCTCGCCTGGATCGTTGACGATAAACGGGTAGATATTCGGCAACGGCCCCAGCAGCGCGTCGGGCCAGCAGTATTGTGACAGGCCGACGCCCTTGCCCGGCAACCATTCCAGGTTGCCGTGCTTGCCGACGTGGATCACGGCGTGGGTGCCGTAGGTATGGCGCAGCCAGAAATAGAACGCCAGGTAGCCGTGGGGCGGCACCAGGTCCGGGTCGTGATACACCGCACTGGCGTCCACCTGGTAACCCCGCGCCGGCTGAATGCCAACGAAGGTCAGGCCCAGGCGCAGGCCGGCGATCATCATGCGGCCGTCGCGGTACATCGGATCATTGTGGGGCGTGCCCCAGCGCTCTATAACCGCTTGGCGGTTGGCTTCGGGCAAGCGCTTGAACATCGCCTCGTAGTCGTCAAGACCCAGGCTTTGGTGGCACGGGCGCAGGTCGAGGCTGTCGAGGTCGTTGGTCACGCCGCCGAGCAAGTCATGGATCAGTGCCGTGCCGCTCTGCGGCAAGTCGGCAGGCAGCGGATACCCTTCGGCTTGCAGGGCGCGCAGGATATTCAACGCCGCAGCCGGTGTGTCCAGGCCGACGCCATTGCCGATCCGGCCATCGCGGGTCGGGTAGTTGGCGAGGATCAGCGCAATGCGTTTTTCGCGATTGGGCACCCGCGCCAATTCGACCCAACGCCGCGCCAGCTCGGCGACAAAATCCATGCGTTCGGGCGCGGCGCGATAACACACCACATCCGACTGGCTGCGCTCGCTGCGCCAGGCCAGGTCCTTGAAGCTGATCGGCCGGCTGATGATGCGCCCGTCCAGTTCGGGCAAGGCAATATGCATCGCCAAATCCCGCGGGCCGAGGCCCTGCTCGCTGGCCTGCCAGCCCGGTTCGTTGTCTTGGGCGCAAATCGCCTGGATCACCGGGATATTGCGGCGAAACGGGCGCAAGTGCGGCGCTTCAGGGCTGGATTGGGCAAAACCGGTGGTGTTCAGGATTACCGCCGCGCACACCTCATCCAGCAGGTCCTCGACCACCGTCAGGCAGCCAGGCTCTTTTAAACTGGCCACCGCCATCGGCAGCGGATTAAGGCCCGCCGCCTGCAAGCGCTGGCAGAACACATCAACAAACCCGGTATTGGCCGCCTGCAAATGGGAGCGATAGAACAGCACCGCCGCCACCGGCCATTCGGCGTGCCAGTCCGCTTGCCAGTCGTGCAGGCGCGCGTTGGCTTTGTGCGGGTGATAGATCGCCGTGCGCGGCAAGGTTTGCGGCTCGGCCCAGGCGTAGTCGCGCCCCAGGTACGTAGTGGCCAGGCAGCGATAGAAATCCAGCGCATTGCCCAAGCCACCCTGGCGCAGGAAGTGCCACAAGCGGTCGCGCTCGGCCACACCGACGGTGCTCAGGCCGCTGAGTTCCGGGTCCGGGCGATCATCCCCAGGCACCAGGATCAGTCGCACGCCGCGCTCGGCCAACTCCACCAGACGCTCGATGCCATAACGCCAATAGCCGATGCCGCCATGCAGCGAGATCAGGATGACCTTGGCATGGCGCAGCACTTCATCGACGTACAGGTCGACCGAAGCGTGGTTCTGCACCTGCATCGGGTTGGCCAGGCGCAGGCTCGGGTAGTCGTCGGGCAACTGCTGCGCCGCTTCGGCCAGCAGCGCCAGGCTGGAATCACCGCTGCACAGGATCACCAGTTCAGCGGGAGTTTGGCCAAGGTCGGCAATATTGTCGTCCGAAACAAAGCCGCCGGGCTGGGTCCTGAGCAGGTGCATGGGTTAAACGCTGAGGGCGGCGCGCAGTTGCGCTTCGAGGCCCGCCGCGTCGAGGTCCTGGCCGATCAGCACCAGGCGGGTGATGCGTGCTTCATCGGCTGCCCAGGCGCGGTCGAAGTGCTTGTCGAAACGCGTGCCCACGCCCTGGATGAGCAGGCGCATCGGCTTGTTCGGGATCGCGGCAAAGCCTTTGACGCGCAGGATGCCGTGCTGCACCACCAACTGGGTCAAGGCGTCGAGCAGCAGCGCTTCGTCGGCTTGCGGCAGGTCGATGGAGATCGAATCGAAGGCGTCGTGATCGTGATCGTCTTCACCTTCATGGTGATGATCGTGATGGCTGTGGCGGCCGTCGATGTGTTCCTCGGAGCCGGCGCCCAGGCCGATCAACACGTCCAGCGGCAGGCGACCGCTGCTGGCTTCGATGATCTTGACCGCTGGCGGCAGCTCTTCGGCCACTTCCAGGCGCACGCGGGCCAGGTCTTCGGCACTGATGAGGTCGGATTTGTTGAGGATCACCAGGTCGGCGCTGGCCAGTTGGTCGGCGAACAGCTCGTGCAGTGGCGATTCGTGGTCCAGGTTCGGGTCGAGTTTGCGCTGGGCGTCGACTTGATCCGGGAACGCGGCGAAGGTGCCGGCAGCCACGGCCGGGCTGTCGACCACGGTAATTACCGCGTCAACCGTGCAGGCGCTGCGGATTTCCGGCCACTGGAAGGCTTGTACCAAAGGCTTTGGCAGGGCCAGGCCGGAGGTTTCGATGAGGATATGGTCGAGATCGCCGCGACGGGCGACCAATTCGCGCATCACCGGGAAGAACTCTTCCTGCACGGTGCAGCACAGGCAGCCATTGGCCAGCTCATAGACACGGCCATTGGCTTCTTCTTCGGTGCAACCGATGGAGCATTGCTTGAGGATTTCACCGTCAATGCCCAGTTCGCCGAACTCGTTGACGATCACCGCAATGCGACGGCCCTGGGCGTTGTCGAGCATATGGCGCAGCAAGGTGGTCTTGCCCGAGCCGAGGAAGCCGGTGACGATGGTGACGGGGAGTTTGGCCAGTGTTTTCATCGGATGCCCTTGGGGGCGGGCATACGGGACGATAGGCCCTGCGACGGCGCGCAGCAGCGGATTTCGTCACCGGATCACCCCGCCCGGTTGAATTGAAAAATCGGTTGCGAGGCAGGTCTCCTGGCTTGGGGCTTGCAGGTCTTGCGACCGGCGCTGATTGCGCCTTCCCGCCGGTTTGGCAGTGGCGTGGCAGTCAGATGAACCCTTTACAGTTGCGGGGGCAGCCGCGGCTTGGACCGCGTTCCCTTCTTAGCTTCGGCCTGGGCTGAAGAACCTCGAGGGTGCAAGGCTACGCAGTGCTTGGGGGATGGTCAATGATGGGCTGGGATTGGTTTGGTTTGTGTACATATCCGTTTTTTAGGCAACGGCCACTTATGGTTCCGCCCTTACGGCGGGTCACTTTGGAAAAGCCCCAAAG
>NZ_JANLGL010000279.1:0-6033 GCF_024655625.1 Pseudomonas sp. 18.1.10 | reverse complement strand
AAATATCTGTGACTGACATACCGCATTCGCGAGCAAGCCCGCTCCCACATTTGATCTCCACTGCTCTTTAGCTGGCGATCAGCTGGCGCAGGACGTAGTGCAAGATCCCCCCCGCCTTGAAGTATTCCACTTCGTTAAGCGTATCGATCCGACACAACACCTCAACCTTCTCTTGACTGCCATCCTCCCGCGTAATCACCAGCGTCAGGTTCATCCGCGGTACGATCTCCGCACCCGTCAGCCCGAGAATATCGATCTGCTCCTTGCCGCTGAGCGTGAGGGTCTTGCGGTTCTGATCCAGCTTGAACTGCAACGGCAGCACGCCCATGCCCACCAGGTTGGAACGGTGGATGCGCTCGAAACTCTCGGCAATTACCGCCTTCACCCCCAGCAGGTTCGTGCCCTTGGCCGCCCAGTCGCGGCTTGAGCCGGTGCCGTATTCCTGGCCCGCAATCACCACCAACGGCGTACCCGCCGCCTGGTACTGCATCGACGCGTCGTAAATCGCCATTTTCTCGCCGGTGGGGATATACAGCGTGTTGCCGCCTTCCTCGCCGCCGAGCATTTCGTTGCGGATGCGGATGTTAGCAAAGGTGCCGCGCATCATCACTTCATGGTTGCCCCGGCGTGAGCCGTAGGAGTTGAAGTCGCGCGGCTCCACGCCCTGCTCGCGCAGGTAGCGGCCGGCCGGGCTGTCGGCCTTGATGTTGCCGGCGGGGGAGATGTGGTCGGTGGTCACCGAGTCGCCCAGCAGGGCCAGGATATTGGCACCCTGGACATCCTTGATGACCGGTAAAGGCCCGGTTATATCGTCGAAGAACGGCGGATGCTGGATGTAGGTGGAGTCCTTCTGCCACACATAGGTCGCGGCCTGTGGCACTTCAATGGCTTGCCACTGCGCGTCACCGGCAAACACCTCGGCGTATTCCTTGTGGAACATACCGGTGCTGACCTGGGCCACCGCGTCGGCGATTTCCTGGCTGCTGGGCCAGATGTCCTTGAGGTACACCGGCTTGCCATTCTGGTCGTTGCCCAGCGGCTCGCTGCTGATGTCGATGCGCACGGTGCCGGCCAACGCATAGGCCACCACCAGCGGCGGCGAAGCCAGCCAGTTGGTTTTCACCAGCGGATGCACGCGGCCTTCGAAGTTGCGGTTGCCGGACAGCACCGAGGCTACGGCCAGGTCGGCCTTCTGGATGGCTTTTTCAATCGGCTCGGGCAGCGGGCCGGAGTTGCCGATGCAGGTGGTGCAGCCATAACCCACCAGGTCAAAGCCGAGCGTGTCGAGGTAGTGGGTCAGGCCCGCCGCCTTGTAGTAGTCGGTGACCACTTTGGAGCCGGGCGCCAGGGAGGTCTTGACCCAGGGTTTGCGGGTGAGGCCCTTTTCCACGGCTTTTTTCGCCACCAGACCGGCGGCCATCATCACGCTGGGGTTGGAGGTGTTGGTGCACGACGTGATCGCGGCGATGACCACGGCGCCGTTTTTCAGGCGATAGGTCTGGCCTTCGAAGTCGTAATCGGCTTCACCTACCAAGTCGGCATTGCCTACGGCAACACCGCCGCCGCCTTCGCTTTCCAGGCGCCCGACCTCTTTGCTGGCCGGTTTGAATTGCAGGTCGAGGAAGTCGCTGAATGCCTGGCCGACATCTGGCAGCGACACCCGGTCCTGCGGGCGTTTCGGCCCGGCCAGGCTGGCTTCGACGCTGCCCATGTCGAGGGCCAGGCTGTCGGTGAACACCGGTTCCTGGCCGGCGTTGCGCCACAGGCCCTGGGCCTTGGTGTAGGCCTCGACCAGCTTGACGGTGGCTGACGGACGGCCCGACAGGCGCAAGTAGTCCAGTGTCACTTCATCCACCGGGAAGAAGCCACACGTGGCGCCATATTCCGGTGCCATGTTGGCGATGGTGGCGCGGTCGGCCAACGGCAGGTCAGCCAGGCCGTCGCCATAGAACTCGACGAATTTGCCCACCACGCCTTTCTTGCGCAGCATCTGCGTCACGGTCAGCACCAGGTCGGTGGCGGTGATGCCTTCCTTGAGCTTGCCGGTGAGCTTGAAGCCGATCACTTCCGGGATCAGCATCGACACCGGCTGGCCGAGCATCGCCGCTTCCGCTTCGATGCCGCCCACGCCCCAGCCGAGTACGCCGAGGCCGTTTATCATGGTGGTGTGGGAGTCGGTACCCACCAGGGTGTCGGGGAACGCGTAGGTGCGGCCGTCCTCGTCCTTGGTCCACACAGTGCGGCCGAGGTATTCGAGGTTGACCTGGTGGCAGATGCCGGTGCCCGGTGGCACCACGCTGAAGTTGTCGAAGGCACTCTGGCCCCAGCGCAGGAAGGCGTAGCGCTCGCCGTTGCGCTGCATTTCGATATCGACGTTCTGTTCGAACGCGTCGGCGTTGCCGAATTTGTCGACCATCACCGAGTGGTCGATCACCAGGTCCACCGGCGACAGCGGGTTGATGCGCTGCGGGTCGCCACCGGCCTTGGCCACGGCGGCGCGCATGGCGGCCAGGTCGACCACGGCGGGGACGCCGGTAAAGTCTTGCATCAATACTCGGGCGGGGCGGTACTGGATCTCGCGGTCGGACTGGCGCTCCTTGAGCCAGGCGGCGATGGCCTTGAGGTCGGCGCCGGTGACGGTCTTGTCGTCCTCCCAGCGCAGCAGGTTTTCCAGCAACACCTTGAGCGACATCGGCAGCTTGTCCAGGTCGCCCAAGCTTTTGGCGGCTTCGGGCAGGCTGAAGTAGTGGTAGGTCTTGTCGTCTATTTCCAGGGTTTTAAGGGTTTTCAGGCTATCAAGCGATGACATGACGCGACTCCTTATGATCCGCACGGCTACGGACCTGACGGGACGGACAGAGCTATAAAGCTAGCCCTGTTTTCATTAGCAGGCTAATAACTGGACTCTATGGTTAAGTCCAAGGTTCCGAACTCAGTTATCATGCGCGCGTTTTCATGACAGGCCTTGCGCTACAGCAAGCCAGTTGCCAGGAGAGTTGATGAACACCCTTTTTATGCACTGCCGCCCGGGTTTTGAAGGCGAAGTCTGTTCCGAGATCGCGGAACACGCCGCGCGCCTGAACGTTTCCGGCTACGCCAAGGCCAAGACCGGCAGCGCCTGCGCCGAATTTGTCTGCACCGAAGAAGACGGCGCCCAGCGCCTGATGCACGGCCAGCGTTTTGCCGAGCTGATCTTCCCACGGCAGTGGGCGCGCGGGGTGTTCATCGACCTGCCGGAAACCGACCGCATCAGCGTGATCCTCGCCCACCTGCGCGAATTCCCGGTGTGCGGCAGCCTGTGGCTGGAGATGGTCGACACCAACGATGGCAAAGAGCTGTCGAACTTCTGCAAGAAATTCGAAGTGCACCTGCGCAAGGCGTTGCTCAACGCCGGCAAGCTGGTGGACGACCCGAGCAAGCCGCGCCTGCTGCTGACCTTCAAGAGCGGCCGCGAAGTGTTCATGGGCCTGGCCGAGTCGAACAACTCGGCGATGTGGCCAATGGGCATCCCGCGTCTCAAGTTCCCACGTGACGCGCCAAGCCGTTCGACCCTCAAGCTGGAAGAGGCCTGGCACCATTTCATCCCTCGTGACCAGTGGGACGAGCGCCTGCACGGCGACATGACCGGCGTCGACCTCGGCGCCGCGCCGGGCGGTTGGACCTGGCAACTGGTCAACCGGGGCATGCTGGTGACCGCCATCGACAACGGCCCCATGGCCGAAAGCCTGATGGACACCGGCCTGGTGCAGCACCTGATGGCTGACGGTTTCACCTTCGTGCCCAAGCAGCCGGTGGACTGGATGGTGTGTGACATCGTCGAGAAACCGGCGCGCAACGCAGCGCTGCTGGAAACCTGGATTGGCGAAGGGCATTGCCGTGAAGCGGTGGTGAATCTGAAGCTGCCGATGAAGCAGCGTTATGCTGAAGTGAAGCGTTTGCTGGAGCGCATTGAAGAGGGCTTCAAGGCGCGCGGCATTCGGGTGGAGATTGGTTGCAAGCAGCTGTATCACGACCGTGAGGAAGTGACCTGCCACCTGCGCCGCCTGGAAACCGCCAAGAAACCCAAGAACCGCTGAATACTTGAAGTGACCACAAAACCCCCCTGTGGGAGCCCGCTCCCACACAAGAGCGGGCCGTTTTCAGGAGTGAGATATGAGCCAATCCCAGGATCTTCCGGTCGACGGCATCCTCGACGCCACCGGCCTCAACTGCCCCGAGCCGGTGATGATGCTGCACCAGCACATTCGCGACCTGCCGCCCGGCGGCTTGCTCAAGGTGATCGCGACCGACCCGTCGACCCGACGCGATATTCCCAAGTTCTGCGTGTTCCTTGATCACGAACTGGTGGATCAGCAGGAACAGGCCGGTACGTACCTGTACTGGATTCGCAAGAAGTCCGCTTAACCCACGGCCTTGGCCGCGCGAATGCGTCGGCGTGCACTGCGCGCCAGGCGCACCAGCAACATCCCCGCCGCACAGCTCAAGCCGACGATCAGGCCCTGCCACAAACCGCTCGGGCCGCTTGGCGCGCCGAGCCAGTCGGTGAGCCCCAGCGCATAGCCGACCGGCAGCCCCACGCCCCAATAGGCAAACAGCGTCAGCACCATGGTCACCCGGGTGTCCTGGTAGCCACGCAGTGCGCCGGCCGCCGTGACCTGGATCGAGTCGGAAAACTGGAACAGCGCGGAAAACACGATCAGCGTCGATGCCAAGTGAATCACCACCGGGTCCGGGGTGTAGATCGCCGCCAGCTGCTCGCGAAACACCAGCATCAGGCTGCACGATAGGCAGGCGTAGGCCACCGCGGTGCCCATGCCGACCCCGGCGGCAAAGCGTGCCTCACGCGGCTCGCCGCGGCCCAGGGCCTGGCCGACGCGCACGGTGACGGCCATGCTCAGGGAGTAGGGGATCATGAACACCAGCGAGCTGATGTTCAGAGCGATTTGATGGCCGGACACCACGGTGGCCCCCAGGCTGCCCAGTAGCAGCGCAATCACCGCAAAAATGCTCGATTCGGCAAATATCGCGACGCCAATTGGCAGGCCGATGCCCAGAATGCGCTTAATCACCGCCCATTGCGGCCAGTCGAAGTGCTTGAACAACTCGCTGCTCTGGTACGCCGGCCCGAAACGTGTCCACACGGCCAGGCCAATCGCCATCGCCCACATCGAAATGGCCGTGGCCCAGCCGCAGCCTACGCCGCCCATGGCCGGCAGGCCGAGGTGACCGTAGATGAAGATGTAGTTCAGCGGAATATTCAGCGCCAGGCCAAACAGGCCCATGACCATGCTCGGCCGCGTGCGGCCCAGGCCGTCGCTGAAGCAGCGCAGCACGTAATACAGCGCGATGGCTGGCATGCCGGCGGCGATGCCGTGCAGGTAGCCCATGGACGGCGCGATCAGGTCCGCTTCGACCTTCATGGCGTGCAGGATCGGCTCGGCGCACAACAGCAACAGCGCGCCCATGATTCCGACCACCACTGCCAGCCACAGCGACTGACGTACCAATGGCCCGATCTCGCTGAAGTGACCGGCGCCGAAACGCTGGGCGACTTTGGGCGTAGTGGCCAGCAGGGTGCCGGACATCAGCAAGTACACCGGAATCCAGATCGAATTGCCCAGGCCCACCGCCGCCAGATCCTGGGGGCTGACACGCCCGGCCATCACCGCATCGACAAAGCTCATCGCGGTGGTGGCCAATTGGCCGATCATGATCGGCAGGGCGAGCGTCAACAGGTCGCGCACTTCCCGGCTGATGCGGGCGGGGCGGGTGAGGGCGGCGGTGGCAGTGTTCACGTACGGGTGTCCAGGAATAAAGGAAGGCGCAAGGACGGCGGATTCTACGCCTTGACGTGATGGTCAGGAAAAAACCTGTGTTAGCGATTTGTAAGCGTTATCCCAAACACCACAAATCCCCTGTGGGAGCTGGCTTGCCTGCGATAGCCATAGGTATCTACACAGCTACTGGACCTGACAAAACCCGAAGCTCTGGCTCTGGCTCTGGCTCTGGCTCTGGCTCTGGCTCTGGCTCTGG
>NZ_JANLGL010000278.1:0-6039 GCF_024655625.1 Pseudomonas sp. 18.1.10 | reverse complement strand
GCGGTGGTTCAGTAACACATTTAGTGACTGACACTCCGCTTTCGCGAGCAAGCCCGCTCCCACATTTTGCTTCCGGTTTCTACCAGGAGAACTCGAGTTGTTCGTTGCCGCTGCTTAGATCCAGCAGCCGCACACCAATGCCCAACAACCGCACCGGCTTCCCACCCCGATTAAACGCCTGCGTCAGCAGCTGTTGATAACTCTCCAAGTCCCGCCCTGCCCCCGCCTGTTCCAGGGTCGTCTGGGTAAAGTCATGAAACTTCACCTTAACGAACGGCTTGCCCGCGCGGTAGCTGCTGTCGATACGCGCCATGCGCCCGGCCAGGGTTTCCATCAGCTCGGGCAGTTTCGCCAGGCAGCTTGAGAGATCCGGCAGATCGACATCGTAGGTGTTTTCCACACTGATGGACTGCCGACGACTGTCGTTGTGCACCGCTCGGTCATCAATCCCACGCGCCAGGCTCCACAGTCGCTCACCAAAACTGCCGAATTCGCGCACCAGCGCCAGCTTGTTCCACTCACGCAGTTGCAGGCAGTCTTCAATGCCCAGGCGCGCCAGCTTGTCCGCCGTAACTTTGCCGACACCGTGCAATTTGTTCACCGGCAATTGGGACACAAAGTCTTCGACCTGGTCCGGGGTAATCACGAACAGGCCGTTGGGTTTCTTCCAGTCGCTGGCGATCTTGGCCAGGAACTTGTTCGGCGCCACGCCAGCGGAGACGGTGATGTGCAACTGATTGGAGACCCGGCGCCGGATATCCTGGGCAATACGCGTGGCACTGCCACCAAAGTGTGGGCAGTCGGACACATCCAGGTAGGCTTCATCCAGCGACAGCGGTTCGATCAGGTCGGTGTAGTCGCGAAAGATCGTGTGGATTTCCTTCGACGCTTCCTTATAGGCATCCATGCGCGGCTTGACGATGGTCAGGTCCGGGCACAGCTTCAAGGCGTGGCGTGAAGACATGGCCGAACGCACCCCATACGCCCGCGCCTCGTAGTTGCAGGTGGCGATCACCCCGCGCCGGTCAGCCGAGCCGCCCACCGCCAGCGGCTTTTGCGCCAGGCTCGGGTCGTCGCGCATCTCGATGGCGGCGTAGAAACAATCACAATCAACGTGGATGATTTTGCGCTGCGTCATATAAACAGAGGGTTGATTCAACGGATGGCCAGTATCGCATCCACCCCTGTATATAGCACCAGTAGTTTGAATCTTCCGTTTGAACAGTAGGAAGATTCGCGGATGAATTTATTTTTTCAATCGAATCGAGCCCCCCAATAGAGCTGAAACCCCTGGCCAGACTGGGCCGGAGCCGTTCACACAAGTGTCTTATAGCGCTAACCGATTGAACCACAAGCGCTTTTCTTCGAATAAGCGGTTGACACCCCGGCGTTCCTCTGTAGAATGCCGACACACAGACGCGGGATGGAGCAGTCTGGTAGCTCGTCGGGCTCATAACCCGAAGGTCGTCGGTTCAAATCCGGCTCCCGCAACCAAACATCAAAAAAGGCTACTCGAAAGAGTGGCCTTTTTTGTGCGCGTCTGTTTTTGATTGTCGGACAAAAATCTTTGTCTATCGCGCACTTACCGCTCGCGAGCGGCCATTCAACGACTAATTCACACTTATTTGACCGATACATCTATTAACGGTTGACACCCCGCCGCTTGGCTGTAGAATGCCGCCCACAGACGCGGGATGGAGCAGTCTGGTAGCTCGTCGGGCTCATAACCCGAAGGTCGTCGGTTCAAATCCGGCTCCCGCAACCAAACATCAAAAAAGGCTACTCGAAAGAGTGGCCTTTTTTGTATCCGGTGAAAAAGTCCTTCTGAAACAATGGCATGGCATCTTTCATGAAACCGTAGACGGTTTGTAGAGTCCATCTCATTGCAAGCTATGCTCAATGCTCAAGCGCTGCCCTCTACGACCAATGGCCGCAGTCGCCGCCCCCGGCGATCCGCGTTAATATTTGTAATTATTTTGTCCATAGGGATTGGTAACTTGGCTGGATACCTCCATCCTGTCGCGCACAATCCACGAGGTGATTGATGCGCGCCAACTCGTCTGAACCACTAGACACCGTCACAGCAGAACAACCGATCGCTCCCGCCCGTTTGCGCTGGCTGGATCTGTTGAGCAAATACCGCCAGCCCATCGGCCTGGCTGTCACCTTGTTGCTGTTCGCAATCGCCCTGATCGCCTGCCGGCACTTGTTGCTGGAGCTGGACCTCTACGCCCTGCATGACTCAATCCTGGAAGTGCCCAAGCCCGCCCTGCTGGGTGCGTTTGCTGCAGCGGTCGCCGGTTTCGTCATTCTGTTGGGCTATGAGTTTTCCGGTGCGCGCTACGCGGGTGTGAACCTGCCGGCCAAGACCCTGGCCCTCGGTGGCTTCACCGCCTTTGCCATCGGCAATGCCATTGGCCTGTCGATGCTCTCCGGCGGTTCGGTGCGCTACCGTTTATATGCACGGCATGGCATCGGGGCTTCGGAAGTTGCCCACATGACCGTGTTTGCCAGCCTGGCCCTGGGCACCGCCCTGCCGCCGCTGGCCGCACTGGCGACCCTGAGCAACCTGCCGGCCGCTTCGACCTACCTGCATTTGCCGCAAGCGGTGCTGGGCGGGATTGCTGGCGCGGTGCTGCTGTTGTCGGCGGTGTTGTGCATCGGTATTTATCGCCGCCGCCTGCCCGAGCAACCCTACCCGGACAACCTGCTGGTGAAAGCCGGCCGGCGCACCCTGCGCCTGCCGGGCCGGCGCCTGACCTTCCTGCAACTGATCATCACCGCATTGGACGTCGCTGCCGCCGCCACCGTCCTCTATATGTTGCTGCCGGAAGCGCCACCCTTCGGCCCGTTCCTGCTGGTGTACCTGCTGGCCCTGGCGGCCGGCGTGCTCAGCCATGTGCCGGGCGGCGTGGGTGTCTTCGAAGCCATCCTGCTCGCCGCCTTCGCCGACAAACTCGGTGCCGCGCCACTGGCCGCCGCCCTGCTGCTGTACCGCATGATCTATGTGGTACTGCCATTGCTGATCGCCTGTGTGTTCCTGCTGGTCAATGAAGCGCAGCGCCTGTTCCAGACCCAGCAAAGCCTGCGGGTCGCCTCTGGCCTGGCGGCACCGGTGTTGGCCGTGCTGGTTTTTTTGTCCGGCGTGGTCCTGCTGTTTTCCGGCGCCACGCCAGAAATCGACTCACGCCTGGAAAACATCGGCTTCCTGATTCCCCACCGCCTGATTGACGCCTCGCACTTTGGCGCCAGCCTGATCGGCGTGCTGTGCCTGTTACTGGCCCAGGGTTTGCGCCGACGTTTGTCGGCGGCCTGGATGCTGACCATGGTGTTGCTGCTGACCGGTGCCCTGCTCTCGTTGCTCAAGGGCTTCGACTGGGAAGAAGCCAGTCTGATGACCATGACCGCGATCCTGCTGGCGATCTTCCGCCGCTCGTTCTACCGCGCCAGCCGCCTGACCGAACTGCCGTTCTCGCCGCTGTACCTGGTGGCCAGCGTCTGCGTGCTGGGCGCATCGATCTGGCTGCTGCTGTTCGCCTATCAAGACGTGCCCTACAGCCACCAACTGTGGTGGCAGTTCACCCTCGACGCCAACGCCCCGCGCGGCCTGCGCTCGTTGCTGGGTGCCGCCGTGCTGCTGGTGATCGTGTCGCTGACCTGGTTGCTGCGCACCGCACGCCCGATCATCCACCTGCCCACCCCGGAAGAACTGGAGCGCGCCAGCAAGATCCTGATGGCCTCGTCCCAACCCGACGGCGGCCTGGCGCTGACCGGTGACAAAGCGCTGCTGTTCCACCCCAATGATGAAGCTTTCCTCATGTACGCCCGTCGTGGCCGCAGCCTGGTAGCCTTGTACGATCCGATCGGCCCGACCCAACCGCGCGCCGAGATGATCTGGCAGTTCCGCGACTTGTGCGACATCCACCATGCGCGCCCGGTGTTCTACCAGGTGCGGGCGGAGAACCTGCCGTACTACATGGACATCGGCCTCACCGCGATCAAGCTGGGCGAAGAAGCCCGCGTCGACCTGAAACGCTTTGACCTGGAAGCCAAGGGCAAAGAGATGAAGGACCTGCGCTACACCTGGAACCGTGGCACCCGGGATGGCCTATCCCTGGAGATCCATGAACCGGGCACGGCGCCGATGGATGAACTCAAAGTCATCTCCGACGCCTGGCTGACCGGCAAGAACGTGCGGGAAAAAGGCTTTTCCCTGGGCCGTTTCAGCGACGACTACCTCAAGCACTTTCGTATTGCGATCATTCGCTTCGAAGGGCGCCCGGTGGCCTTCGCCAACCTGCTCGAGACCTACAACCACGACCTGGCCAGCCTCGACCTGATGCGTGCGCACCCGGACGCGCCCAAGCTGACCATGGAGTTCATGATGGTCGGCCTGATTCAACATTATAAGAGTCACGGCTACGCCCGCTTCAGCCTCGGCATGGTGCCGTTGTCGGGCCTGCAACCACGCCGCGGCGCGCCACTGACCCAACGCCTGGGTTCGATGGTGTTCCGCCGTGGCGAGCAACTGTATAACTTCCAAGGTTTGCGCCGCTTCAAAGACAAGTTCCAGCCTGACTGGGAACCCCGTTACATGGCCGTGCCCGCAGGACTTGATCCGCTGGTGGCACTGGCCGATACCGCCGCCCTGATCGCGGGCGGCTTGACTGGATTGGTGAAACGCTGATGATTCGACGTTCCTGGCGGTATGTATTGGTCGTTGTAGTGCTGCTCGCGTTGATCGCGGGCGGTGGCTTTTGGTACTGGAACCGCCCTGCCCCGCAGCCAACCCTGGAGCAACTGCCCCAGGCGGACGGCTCGGCGATCACCCGCGTGACGCCAAACGGCGCCCCCAAAGCCCGCGTCGTCGTGGCCGTGATGGCGGATGAAACCCTGACCGACAGCCAGCTGATCGCCCTGAGCCAGGGCGGCAAGGCACAAATCGTACAAGTGGTCCTGCCAAAGGATGACTGCAAGCTGCAGGAACAAGCGCTGCAAGGCGCCCTGGCCCAGCTCAAGGGCCCTGCCACCCTGGTCAGCGGCATCGGCCCTGGCGCCGCCCTCGCCTGGCGCTGGCTGGCCACTCAGAACGACGACAAGGCCAATGCCATCTCCGTCGGTTTCGCCCTGGTGCAGGAAGGCTGCAAGGACCCGCTGCCGAAAACCTCAGCCCATGGCAACTGGCTGGTGGCGTGGAACGACAACCCTGACGACGAAAGCGCCAGTTTCGTACGCGACACACCGCGCGCCACCACCAGCATCAGCGACTACGACATTCACTACCCGCAAGTGCTGAACAACGAACTGCGCAAGCAACTGGTGGGTTCGGACAACGGCGGCCTGGCCATCCCAGTAGTCGAAGTACCGGCCGGCCAAGCCAAGGACACCGTAACCCTGTTCCTCTCCGGTGACGGCGGCTGGCGCGACCTGGACCGCGACGTGGCCGGCGAAATGGCCAAGATCGGCTACCCGGTGGTCGGCATCGACACCCTGCGCTACTACTGGCAGCACAAGACCCCGGAGCAAAGCGCCAAGGACCTTACCGAACTGATGCAGCACTACCGGCAGAAGTGGGGCACCAAGCGCTTCGTCCTGACCGGATATTCGTTCGGCGCCGACGTACTGCCCGCGATCTACAACCGCATGCCGGAAAACGAACAGCAGCGGGTCGACGCGATCATCCTGCTGGCCTTTGCCCGCACCGGCAGCTTTGAAATCGAAGTGGAAGGCTGGCTGGGCAACGCCGGCAAAGAAGCCGCGACCGGCCCGGAAATGGCCAAGCTGCCGCCTGAGAAGGTGGTGTGCATCTACGGTGCGGAAGAGGTCGATGAGAGTGGCTGCACCGACAAGACGGCGGTGGGTGAAGCGTTGAAGCTGCCAGGTGGGCATCACTTCGATGAGAACTACCCGGCGCTGGCCAAGCGCTTGGTGGACATCATCGTCAAGCACCAGGCCAAGGACAAAGCCGAGTAACTCCAGATCAAAAATGTGGGAGCGGGCTTGTGTGGGAGCGGGCTTGCTCGCGAAAGCGGTAGATCA
>NZ_JANLGL010000277.1:0-6040 GCF_024655625.1 Pseudomonas sp. 18.1.10 | reverse complement strand
ATAATAGGGGCCCCCCCCCCCCCCCCCCCCCCCCCCGCCCGCTCCCACATTCAGTTGTGTGTTTGGTTGACGATCACGGTGCAGGTAATACCGGCGGCCAACAGCACCCCTTCCGGCACTTCATCAATATGAATCCGCACCGGCACCCGCTGCGCCAGACGCACCCAGTTGAACGTCGGGTTCACATCCGCGACCAACTCGCGGCTCTCGGGGTTGTCGCGGTCGTAGATGCCCCGCGAGATGCTTTCCACATGGCCCTTCAAGGTCTCGCCGCTCATGAGCTGCATGTCAGCTTTATCGCCCACCTTCACATGGGGCAGCTTGGTTTCTTCAAAGAAGCCATAGACCCAGAAGGAATTCATATCCACCACGGCCATCTTCGCCTCGCCGATGCGCGCATAGTCGCCGCGATGCACGTTGAGGTTGGTGACGTAGCCGTCCACCGCCGCCAGCACCTGGGTGCGCTTGAGGTTCAGCTCAGCCGCTTCCAGTTGCGCCAGGGCGTGCTGGTAATCGGCCAGGGCCGAGTCGGCGATGTTGCTGGCGTCGTCGCGGTTTTCCTTGGAGATCACCAGGGCGTCGAGGTCGGCGCGGCGGTGGGCGTTGACCTTGCGCATTTCCCAGGTGGCTTTGCGTGACGCCACCAGCGATTGCGCCTGTTTGACCGCGATGCGGTAGTGCTCGGGGTCGATCTGCATCAGCAGGTCGCCCTTCTTCACCAACTGGTTGTCGCGCACCGGCACATCGACCACTTCGCCAGTGACGTCGGCGGCGACGTTGATGATGTCGGCGCGCACGCGGCCGTCGCGGGTCCAGGGGGTTTGCATGTAGTGCACCCACAATGTGCGGCCAATCCACATCGCCAAAGCCAGTACCAGCAAGGTGGCAAGCAGGCTGAAAAACTTTTTCATCGGGGCATTCTCAACGGTAGACGGTCAGCGCCAGGGCGCCGAACAGGCAAACGAACAGGCTCAGGCGCAGCAACGCCGGGTGCCAGAAAAAACGGTACAGGTCGAACCCGGCCAGGAAGCGGTCCAGGGCCCAGGCCAACACGGCTGCGATCAGGAACATCAGGGTCATGGTCGGCATGTAGATGCCGTGGAACGCGATTTCACGGGGCATGCGCAGCTCCTTTGAGGGCAGCGAGGGGCGATTGCGGGTCCAGCAGCGAGGTGCGGATAAAGTGCAGGTAGCTTTTCACCCGGCGCAGGGCCGAGGTGTCGAAGTGCGGGGCGAAGGGTTCATCGGTGGCCTGTACGCGGCTGATCGCATGGTCCACGGCGATCAGGCCGCGCTCCAGGTTGCTCGCGCTGGGTTGCAGGAACAGACGCACCAGCGAACGGCCCATCACGCGGATCGCCTGGCGCCACGGCTGGGATTCGGCGTAGGCCGGGTGCACCGGCAAAATCGCCTGTTCCTTGCGCAACTCGATGATCGCGTGGCCGACTTCCAATACCACGAACATCCAGCGCAGCAGGTCGCGCTGCACTTGCGGCTGGCCGACGGCAAGGCCATAGGCCTGGTGCAGCAGGTCGCGGGTGCGGCTTTCGAAACTCGACGCCAGGCCCTTGAGCTTGCCGCTGATGGCATACACCACTTGCTCGCGCAGGTCCTGCTCCAGGCGGCGCCACAACCAGCGGCTGTTGGGCGGCAGGATGATCGCCCCCGCCGCCGCGCAGACGAGCATGCCGATAATCATCGCGATGTAGTCGTTGATAAAGGTGTAGGGGTTGTAGACCGTGAGGTTGTCCGGCACCGAGCCGGTGCTGAAGAAGATCAGCAGGCCGACGCCCACCCCGGCGTATTGCGGGCGTGAGGCGAGGAACGCGCCGAGGACGATCACCGGTGCGAGCATTACGCACAGCAGCGGAAAACCGTCGATCCACGGGAACACGAAGAACATTTCGACAAAACCCACCAGCGCACCGATCAAGGTGCCGCAGGCCATCTGGAATGCCATGCGCTTGGGGTTGGGCGTGGCGGCGGACAGGCCGACGGTGGCGGCGGCGATCAGGGTCATGGTCGCGCCGCTCGGCCAGGCGGTGGCCACCCAGTAACTGCCCAGCACGACCAGGATGAACGACGCGCGAATCCCCGAGGCGGCGCAGGCCAGCCAGTTGGTTTTTGGCGTGTAGGGTTCGTCCCAGTCTTCGCGGGCGTGGCTGTGGTCGGCCAGGGATGCGTGGGTGAGCGCGTAGTTGTGCAGGTCGTCGACGAAGCGATAAAGCAGCTCATAGGCCGTGTGGAAATCCAGCTGTTCGGCCTCGGTGGGCTCGCCTTCCTGGAATGCCGCCCGCAGGCTGCGCACCTTGGCGGGCAAGTCGTCCTTGTAGGCGGCGAGTTGCGCCACCAACCGAGCCGCATCCGGGCTGGTGAGGGCGCGGCCGGAGAAACCGTCGAGCACTTCGGCAAGGTCGTGCAGGCCCGGCTTGATCGCCGCGACCACGTGATCGGCCGCATCGGTGCGCAGCCGTTCGAGCAACTGGTGCAGGGCATTGAAGCGCGTGGTGATGCTCATGAATTCGCTGTTGAGGCGACTGAGCCGACCGTTGCGCCGACGCATGTGCGGGTCTTCGAACACGGTGAGGCTGCGTAGCCCTTCCAGGCCCACGGCTTCGGCGATAAACCGCACGTTGCTGGCCTCGAACCCGTCACGCTGGCTGCGCCCACGCAGGCCGTCGGTGACGAACAGCGCAAACACGCCGAAGCGCTGGTACAAGGCGTTGCGCATGGCGGCGCTGGAGGTCTGCGGCAGGATCGCGGCGCTGACCAGGGTGGAGCACAAAATGCCCAGGGAAATCTCCAGCACCCGCCACACTGCCGCCATGAACGCGCCGTCCGGGTGCGCCAGGGCCGGCAGGCCGACCATCGCGGCGGTGTAACCGGCGAGAACAAATCCATAGGCGCGAAAGTTGCGATTACGGGTCGCGCCCGCGGTGCAAATGCCCACCCAGATCGCCAACGCACCAAGGAACAACTCGGTGTTCTGCGCAAACAAGGCGATCAACAACACCATCACCGCCGATCCCGCCAGGGTGCCAAGGAAGCGATAGAAGCTCTTGGCAAACACCTGGCCGCTCTGCGGTTGCATCACGATAAACACGGTGATCATCGCGGTGCGCGGTTGCGGCAGTTCCAGGCGCATCGCCAGCCACAGCGTGAGGAACGCGGCGATCAGCACCTTGAAGATATACACCCAGGTCACGCCGTCGCTGCGCGCCCAGTCGAAGAAACCGCGGCGCCACTCAAGGGCGTGCAACCAGCGCAGCGGTGCAGGCAAGGGAGTCATTCAATCCTACTCAGTGATCAAACACGGCGAGGGCCGCCGGGGTCTTGCTCGGGAGGGTCTTGTCGGCTTGGGGCACATCGTTGCCAGCACCGAGGCCGCCGCCCAAGGCGGTGACCAGTTCGGCATGGGCCGTCAGGCGTGCGGCCTGGACCTGTTGTTCGATCTGCTGCTGGTGAAACAGCAAGGTCTGCGCATTGAGCACATTGAGGTAATCGGTGAGGCCGCGCTGGTAGGCGATCATCGCGATGTCGTAGGTTTTCTGCGCCGAGGCCACCGATTGCGCGGCGAAGCCTTGTTGCTTGTCCATGGACTCGCGGCGGATCAATTGGTCGCTGATGCCCTTGAGTGCATTGACCAGGGTCTGGTTGTACCGGGCCACGGCGATGTCGTAGCCCGCGCTGGCTTCGCCCAACTCGGCACGCAAACGCCCGCCATCGAAGATCGGCAAGGTGATCGCCGGGCCGACGTTGTAGTTGAATTTCTTGCCGGCGAGAAACTCCAGCATGCCGCCGCCCGTGGCCATGTAGCCGAGGCTGCCGACCAGGTCGACGTTGGGGTAAAAGCCGGCGTGGGCCACATCGATGCCACGGGCCTGGGCCGCGACCTGCCAGCGGCTGGCGACCACGTCCGGGCGCTGGCCGAGCAATTGCGCGGGCAGGCTCGACGGCAGTTTCAGCGGTGCGGCCAGGGCCAGGCTCGGTCGTTGCAGCTGCGCGCCCTCCCCCGGGCCTTTGCCCGCCAAGGCCGCGAGCTGGTTGCGGCTCAGGGCGATCTCTTCGTCGAGGGCGTCCAGTTGGCGATGGGTTTCCGGCAACGGGGTTTCAGCCTGGCTGACGTCGAAGTGAGTGCCGATCCCGGCATCCAGGCGTTTGTTGGCCAGGTCGAGGATCTGCTGTTGCTGGGCCAGGGTGGCCGCAACGATGTCGCGGTTGGCGTAGTGCAACGACAGCTGGATATAGGCGCGCACCACGTTGTTTTGCAGTTCGAGCTGGGCCTGGCGCGCTTCGGCAGCGCTCATGTGGGCCATGTCCACGGCACGCTCGGTGGTGTTGCTTTCGCGGCCCCACAGGTCGAGGGCATAGCTCAGGCCCAGGGATGAGTTGTTGTCCCAGGTGTTGGCGCCGCTCAGCTCGCCGGGGCCGTAGAACTGATCCTTCGGCCAGTTGTGGCGTTTGAGGGTAGTGTCGCTGTTGATCTGCAACGACTCGGCCGATTCGGCAATCCCGGCCATGGCCCGTGCTTCACGCACACGCGCGGCGGCCATGGCCATGCTCGGGCTGTTGTGCGTGGCGAGGGCCACCCAGCGGTTGAGTTGGGGGTCGCCGTAGGCTTGCCACCATTGGGCGGTGGGCCAATGGGCGTCCCGGGCGGCGCTCTGGATCGCTTCGTCGGTGGCCAGGGTATTGGCGCTGAGGGCCTGGCCTTGGGGGGCGATTCCTCCGGTTCCGATGCAGCCGCTGATTGCTAACGATAAGGCCCAAACACTGAGAGTCTTCAGCTCTCTGCTGATGCGACGCGGCACGGCGAACGAATTCCTGAGGTGGTATTGCGGGGTAGGTGGCGCAATTCTAGGCGGCGGCACAGAGGACGATAAGCTGGCATTCCTGTGAATCTTTGTTACCGTTCAAGCGATAATCCGTTGGTAGGGATCACTGGACGGCGTAACTTTCTGTCACAATTTGCTATCTCCCTTGAGAACACCCCATGGACACTTTGCAAAACATGCGCGCGTTCAGTTGCGTGGCCGAAGCCGGCAGCTTCACCGCCGCCGCCGCGCAACTGGACACCACCACGGCCAACGTCTCGCGCGCGGTCTCCAACCTGGAGGCCCACCTGCAAACCCGCTTGCTCAACCGCACCACCCGCCGCATCGCGCTGACCGAAGCCGGTAAACGCTATTTGCTGCGCTGCGAACAGATCCTGGCCTACGTCGAAGAAGCCGAAGCCGAAGCCAGCGACGCCCACGCGCGCCCCGCCGGGCAGTTGAAAGTGCACACCATGACCGGCATCGGCCAGCATTTCGTGATCGACGCCATCGCCCGCTACCGCCGCACCCACCCGGACGTGACCTTCGACCTGACCCTGGCCAACCGCGTGCCGGACTTGCTCGACGAGGGCTACGACGTATCCATCGTGCTGGCCAGCGAGCTGCCGGATTCGGGTTTCGTCTCCCAGCGCCTGGGCATCACCTACAGCATCGCCTGCGCCTCGCCGGATTACGTCAAGGCCAAGGGCTGCGCGCAACGCCCCACTGACTTGCTCAACCACGCCTGCCTGCGCCTGGTCAGCCCGGTGATCCAGCTGGACAAGTGGACCTTCAACGGCCCCGAAGGCCAGGAAAGCGTCGCGATCAATTCTTCACCGTTCCTGGTCAACTCGGCCGACGCGATGAAAACCGCGATCACCAGCGGCATGGGCGTCGGTTTGTTGCCGGTGTATGCCGCGATTGAGGGCCTGCGCAACGGCACGCTGGTGCGGGTGATGCCAACGTACCGCTCGCAGGAGCTGAACCTGTACGCCATCTACCCGTCGCGCCAGTACCTGGATGCGAAGATCAAGACGTGGGTGGAATACCTGCGCGGGTCGTTGCCGGAGATTCTCGCGGCGCACCAGGCGGAGTTGGCGGCGTATGAGTTGAGTGGCGGGTTGGGCGGCGCTCGTTTGGCCAACTGATAAACATCAGACGGTAGAGTTCCAATGTGGGAGCGGGCTTGCTCGCGAAAGCGGTGTGTCAGTCAATCAATCTTTATC
>NZ_JANLGL010000276.1:0-6134 GCF_024655625.1 Pseudomonas sp. 18.1.10 | reverse complement strand
ACATTTAGAATGCATTCCCCTGTGGGAGCGGGCTTGCTCGCGAAGGCCGCGACTCGGTTTATCAGATGTTCTGGCGATCGCCTTTCGGGTCAAAGAACACCGAAGACACAATCTCCGCCTCGATCACACTGCCATCCGCTTGCGGTGAAAACACCCGCTCACCAATGCGCTTCAAGCCGCCCTTCACCACGCCCATCGCAAACGAATAGCCGAGGGAGTTGTGGGCATAACTTGAGGTCACGTGACCGACCATCTTCATCGGAATCGACTGCTTCGGATCGAACACCAACTGCGCGCCTTCCGGCAGCCACACTTTCGGATCGACCGGCTTCAAGCCCACCAGTTGCTTGCGCTCTTCACGCACGCAGTCTTCACGGTTCATGCCGCGCCAGCCGATCCACGAGAACGGCTTGGTACGCCCCACGCACCAACCCATGTTCAGGTCGTCCGGGGTCATCGAGCCGTCAGTATCCTGGCCAACGATGATGAAACCCTTCTCGGCCCGCAATACGTGCATGGTTTCGGTGCCGTACGGGGTCAGGTTGTACTTCTTGCCGGCGTCGACGATTTTTTCCAGCACGCCCATGGCGTAGTCGGCCTGCACGTTGACTTCGTACGACAGCTCACCGGTAAACGAGATCCGGAACACCCGCGCCGGTACGCCGCCCACCAGGCCTTCTTTCCAGGTCATGAACGGGAAGCCGTCCTTGTCCAGGTCGATGTCGGTGACTTCCGCCAGCAGCTTGCGGCTGTTGGGGCCGGACAGGGTCATGGTGGCCCAGTGGTCGGTGACCGAGGTGAAGTACACCTTGAGGTCTGGCCACTCGGTCTGTTGGTAGATTTCCAGCCACTGCAACACGCGGGCCGCGCCGCCGGTGGTGGTGGTCATGAGGAAGTGGTTGTCGGCGAGGCAGGCAGTCACGCCGTCGTCGAAGACCATGCCGTCTTCCTTGCACATCAAACCGTAGCGCGCCTTGCCCACGTCGAGCTTGGTCCAGGCGTTGGTGTAGATGCGGTTGAGGAACTCGCGGGCATCCGGGCCCTGGATGTCGATCTTGCCCAGGGTGGACGCATCTAGCAGGCCCACGCTGTCGCGCACGGCCAGGCATTCGCGTTTCACCGCGGCGTGCAGGTCTTCACCGTTACGCGGGAAGTACCACGGGCGTTTCCACTGGCCGACGTCTTCAAACTCGGCGCCGTTCTTCACGTGCCAGGCTTGCAGCGCGGTGTAGCGCACGGGCTCGAAGATGTGCCCACAGTGACGACCGGCGACCGCACCGAAAGTCACCGGCGTGTAGTTCGGGCGGAACATGGTGGTGCCCATCTGCGGGATGGTCACGTTCAACGAACGGGCGGCAATCGCCAGGCCGTTGACGTTGCCCAGCTTGCCCTGGTCGGTGCCGAAGCCCAGCGCGGTGTAGCGTTTGACGTGCTCGACCGACTCGAAACCTTCGCGGGTCGCCAGTTCGATGGCGGCGGCGGTCACGTCGTTTTGCAGGTCGACGAATTGCTTCGGTGCCCGTGCGGTTGGTTTGTCGTGGGGCACTTGGTAGATCGCCAGGGTCGGCTCTTCCAAGCGGCTCAGGGCTTTTGGCAGAGTGCCTTCCACTGGCGCAAAACCGGCTTCACTGGCGGCGCGCACGCCACCTTCAAAACCATCGGCCAGGGAATCGCCGAGGCCGTAGACGCCATTGATGCCACCCACGCACACACGTTTCTGCGGGGCTTCGCCCGGTACAAAACCGAGGATGTCTTCACGCCAGGTCGGCTTGCCGCCCAGGTGCGAAGCCAAGTGGACCACCGGGCTGTAGCCGCCGGAGCTGGCCACCAGGTCGCAGTCCAGCCACTCGCCGGGGCTGGTGACTTTATGCGCCTTGACGTCAATCGCAGCGACGCGGGCAGCGGTCACGCGCTTGGTGCCACGGGCTTCGACCACGGCGCTGCCGGTGAGGATACGAATGCCTTTGGCGCGGGCTTCTTCAACCAATGCGCCGCGTGGGTTGTGGCGCACATCGGCCACGGCGACCACGTGCAGGCCCGCATCCAACCAATCCAGCGCAACGCGGTAGGCGTGGTCGTTGTTGGTCGACAGCACCAGCTTCTTGCCCGGTGCCACGCCGTAGCGACGCACGTAGGTCGAAACCGCACCGGCGAGCATGTTGCCCGGCACGTCGTTGTTGCCGTACACCAGTGGACGTTCGCACGCACCGGTCGCCAGCACCACACGCTTGGCGCGCACACGGTGGATACGCTGGCGCACCACACCAATCGGCGCACGGTCACCGAGGTGGTCGGTGAGGCGTTCGTGAATGGTCAGGAAGTTATGGTCGTGGTAGCCGTTGACGGTGGCGCGGGGCAACAGCACCACGTCCGGCAGGGCTTTCAATTCAGCAATGACGCTGGCGACCCACTCAGTGGCCGGCTTGCCGTCAAGGCTTTCACGGGAATCCAGCAGCGAGCCACCGAACTCTTCCTGCTCGTCGGCGATGATCACGCGGGCACCGCTGCGTGCAGCCGCCAGGGCAGCCGCCAAACCCGCAGGGCCTGCGCCGACCACCAGCACGTCGCAGTGACGGTTGAAGTTGTCGTAGGTGTCCGGGTCGTTCTCGGTCGGCGAGCGGCCAAGGCCGGCAGCCTTGCGGATGTACTTCTCGTAGGTCATCCAGAACGATTGCGGGTACATGAAGGTTTTGTAGTAGAAACCCGGCGGCATCAGCTTGCCGCCAACCTTGCCAAGAATGCCCATCACGTCGGTGTTGACGTTCGGCCAGCCGTTGGTGCTGGTGGCGACCAGGCCTTGGTACAGCGCCTGTTGCGTGGCGCGCACGTTGGGGATCTGGGTGGCTTCGGTGGCGCCGATCTGCAGCACCGCGTTCGGCTCTTCGGCGCCGGCGGCGAAAATGCCGCGCGGACGCGAGTACTTGAAGCTGCGGCCGATGATATCGACGCCGTTGGCCAATAGGGCTGCGGCGAGGGTGTCGCCTTCGAAGCCCTTGTAGGTCTGGCCGTTGAAGGTAAACGTCAGGACTTTATTACGGTCGATCCGGCCACCGTTGGACAGGCGATTGGTCTGGCTCATACCTTCTCTCCAGAGGCCTTGGCGGTGAATTGTGGCTTCTCACCGATCTTGTAGGTTTCAAGAATTTCGTAGGTCAGGGTGTCGCGGGTCGCGTTGAAGTACTGGCGGCAACCGGCGGCGTGAATCCACAGCTCGTGGTGCAGGCCGCGCGGGTTGTCGCGGAAGAACATGTAGTCGCCCCACTGCTCATCGGTGCAGGTATTCGGGTCCAGCGGGCGCGGGATGTGCGCTTGGCCGGACGCGTGGAATTCCTCTTCGGAGCGCAGTTCGCCACAGTGAGGACAGAAGATATGCAACATAGGAAATTTCTCCTGTTAGTGGGCGACGGCCGCAGCGCCGTGTTCGTCGATCAACGCACCGTTGTGGAAACGGTCGATGGAGAAAGGTGCCGCCAACGGGTGCATTTCACCCTTGGCCAGGCTGGCGGCAAACACGTTGCCTGAGCCCGGTGTGGCCTTGAAGCCACCGGTGCCCCAACCGCAGTTGAAGAACATGTTCGGTACCGGGGTCTTGGAGATGATCGGGCACGCATCCGGCGTGGTGTCGACGATGCCGCCCCACTGGCGGTTCATGCGCACCCGTGACAGCACCGGGAACATCTCGACGATGGCCTGGATGGTGTGCTCGATCACCGGGTACGAGCCGCGCTGGCCGTAGCCGTTGTAGCCGTCGATGCCGGCGCCGATCACCAGGTCGCCCTTGTCGGACTGGCTGATGTAACCGTGCACGGCGTTGGACATGATGACGCTGTCGATAATCGGCTTGATCGGCTCCGACACCAACGCTTGCAGCGGGTGGGATTCGATCGGTAGGCGGAAGCCGGCGAGTGAAGCCATGTGCCCGGAGTTACCGGCCGTGACCACACCGACGCGCTTGGCGCCGATAAAGCCCTTGTTGGTTTCCACGCCGATGCACACGCCGTTTTCCTTGCGAAAGCCGATCACTTCGGTCTGCTGGATCAAGTCCACGCCGAGGGCGTCGGCAGCCCGGGCAAAGCCCCAGGCCACGGCATCGTGACGGGCCACACCGCCGCGCCGTTGCACGGTGGCGCCAAGGACCGGGTAGCGGGTGTTCTTCGAGCAATCGAGGTACGGGATCTCGTCCGCAACCTGCTTGGCGTTGAGCAGCTCGCCGTCCACGCCGTTGAGGCGGTTGGCACTCACGCGGCGTTCGGAATCACGGATGTCTTGCAGGGTGTGGCACAGGTTGTACACGCCACGCTGGGAGAACATCACGTTGTAGTTCAGGTCCTGGGACAGGCCTTCCCACAGTTTCATCGCGTGTTCGTACAGGTGCGCCGACTCGTCCCACAGGTAGTTGGAACGCACGATGGTGGTGTTGCGCGCGGTGTTACCGCCGCCCAGCCAGCCTTTCTCGACCACGGCCACGTTGGTGATGCCGTGCTCCTTGGCCAGGTAGTAGGCGGTCGCCAGACCATGCCCGCCGCCGCCGACGATGACCACGTCGTAGACCTTCTTGGGTGTGGGCGTGCGCCACATCTTCTGCCAGTTTTCGTGGTGGCTGAGGGAGTGCTTGAAGAGGCCGAAGCCCGAGTAGCGTTGCATAGTCATTACTCCAAAACCGCGCTCAGCGATAAACCGGGAAATCAGCGCACAGGGCAGACACGTGCTTGGCCACGTTGGCCTCGACGTCGGCGTCGCCGAGGTTGTCGAGGATGTCGCAGATCCAGCCAGCCAGTTCGATGCATTGCGGCACTTTGAAACCACGGGTGGTCACCGCCGGGGTGCCGATGCGCAGGCCCGAGGTCACGAACGGCGACTGCGGGTCATTCGGCACGGCGTTCTTGTTGACGGTGATGTGGGCGCGACCGAGGGCGGCGTCCGCCTCTTTGCCGGTGAGACCCTGACGGATCAGGCTGACCAGGAACAGGTGGTTATCGGTACCGCCGGACACCACGTCATACCCGCGCTTGATGAACACCTCGGCCATGGCCTGGGCGTTGTCGATCACTTGCTGCTGGTACGCCTTGAAGCCTGGCTCCAGCGCTTCCTTGAAGCACACGGCCTTGCCGGCGATGACGTGCATCAGCGGGCCGCCCTGGGCGCCGGGGAACACGGCCGCGTTGAGTTTCTTTTCGATTTCTTCGTTGGCCTTGGCCAGGATCAGGCCGCCCCGCGGACCGCGCAGGGTCTTGTGGGTGGTGGTGGTGACCACATCGGCGTAGGGCAGCGGGTTCGGGTACAGGCCAGCGGCAACCAGGCCGGCGACGTGGGCCATGTCGACGAACAACAACGCGCCCACCTTGTCGGCGATCTGACGGAAGCGTGGGAAATCCAGGGTCTTGGAGTAGGCAGAGAAACCGGCCACGACCATTTTCGGCTTGTGCTCGACGGCCAGGCGCTCGACTTCGTCGTAGTCGATCAGGCCGGTGTCGGTGTTGATGCCGTATTGCACCGCGTTGTACAGCTTGCCCGAGGACGAAACCTTGGCGCCGTGGGTCAGGTGACCGCCGTGGGCCAGGCTCATGCCCAGGATGGTGTCGCCCGCATTGATAAGCGCCAGGTACACGGCGCTGTTGGCGGACGAACCGGAGTGCGGCTGCACGTTGGCGTAATCGGCGCCGAACAGTTGCTTGGCGCGCTCGATGGCCAGGGCTTCGACTTTATCCACATGCTCGCAGCCACCGTAGTAGCGCTTGCCCGGGTAGCCTTCGGCGTATTTGTTGGTGAGGCCGCTGCCTTGCGCTTCCATCACACGTTTGCTGGTGTAGTTCTCTGACGCGATCAGCTCGATATGATCTTCTTGGCGCTGCTCCTCGGCGTTCATGGCCGCCAGCAGTGCATCGTCATATCCCTGGATCTGGTCTTGTTTGCTGAACATCGCGTCTCTCCCAGCCTTTCGTATTGTTGAGGCCCGGTGCAGGGCCCTTTGATGCGATGGTAGGGCTGGCGCTGGTAGATCAAATGCCTACGCACGCCACGCAAAGGTGCGTTTACGACATTGCCGGAATATTGTGCACCGCCCCCTGTGGGAGCTGGCTTGCCTGCGATGGCATCGCCTCGGTGCAACTGACACACCGAGGTGCCTGCATCGC
>NZ_JANLGL010000275.1:0-6161 GCF_024655625.1 Pseudomonas sp. 18.1.10 | reverse complement strand
CACATTGGATTGGGTTCACAGATATCTATTTGTGAATACAGTCAAATGTGGGAGCGGGCTTGCTCGCGAAGAGGCCCGTACCGACAACACAGGACTATCAGTCGTCCTTCTTCATCAGCCCCGCCAACGCCGCAAACGGGTTATGCGTGGCCTTGGCAATCGTCGGGCTGCTGGTCGACCCTTCGCTGAAGTACTGCTGGTCGGTATACCGCGAGTGTTCGTTGTCGTGGCAATACAGGCACAGCAACTCCCAGTTGGAGCCATCCTGCGGGTTGTCATCATGGTTATGGTTGCGGTGGTGCACGGTCAGTTCGCTCAAGCGCTTGCCGGAGAACTCACGGGTGCAGCGGCCGCACACGTGGGGGTACATCTTCAATGCTTTGTCGCGATAGCCCATTTCCCGGTCGCGCTGGGCATCGGCGAGGATGCGGTCCAGCTTGGCGGTGTGGGAGGGCGGGTTGGTTGAGCTCATCATGGCTCCTATATTTTGGTGGTCACGGATACGCTTGATTCTAGCCGTTCACGGCGCAATTAGCCCTTGAGCTTTTCGGCAATCCAGATGGTGTGGCGGGTGCCTTTGTTGCCGTGGGCGAACACCTGCACTTCTTCGGCCTTGAAGCCGGCCTTGCGCAGTTTGTCGCTGAACAGCTTGTCGGCACTGGCCGACCACACCGCCAGCACGCCCTTGGGCCGCAGGGCCTTGGCGCAGGCGGCGAGGCCACCGGCGGAGTACAGCCAGCTGTTGGCTTTTTGCGTGAGGCCTTCGGGGCCGTTGTCGACGTCGAGCATGATCGCGTCAAACCCCTGGGGTTCGGCTTGCAGCACCTTGGCCACGTCTTCCATGCGGATCACCGTGCGTGGGTCCAGCAGCGGGCGGCCGGATTTTTCCCCCAGCGGGCCACGGTTCCACTCCACCACGCCGGGCACCAATTCGGCGACCACCACTTCGGCGGTCTTGCCCAGATGCTTGAGCGCCGAGGCCAGGGTGAAACCCATGCCCAGGCCGCCGATCAGTACCCGTGAGTCCGGGCGCCCGGCGACCTTGCGGCAAGGGATTTCCGCCAGCGCGTCTTCGGAGCCGTGCATGCGCGTGTTCATCAATTGGCCGCCGTCACCGCCCTGGATCTTGATGACAAAATCCTCGCCGTATTCGAACAGGCACAAGGCACCGCCGTTGTCGGGGATCGGGGTGGTGTCCAGCAGAACGAAACGTTTCATGGAAATCTCATTGGGAAGGGCATTCTTGCGCGGTTGGGAGTAGCCTTGTGACATTCCGGTCAGGCCATGGAGCCATCGATGAAGTGCAGCATTCTAACGGTCATTGTGTTGAGCGCGCTCACATTGGGTGCGGCGCAGGCTCAGGAGTTGCAAACCGTGCCGGTTGCACCGGCGCCAACCCCAGGCGCACCGGGCACGCCCACGCCGACGTTGTACCCGCAGGTCACCCCGCCGATTGCGCCCAAGGCCACGGCTAACGGTTCCCCCGCGCTGGTGCCGATCGTGTTGCCGACGCCGCCGAAAGACCAGACCGTGCCCGGCTTGCAGCAGAACGACAGCAAACCGAAGACCCCGGGCGGTTAAAACTGCTGGGACAGCAATTGCCCGTCGGCCATGCGCAGGCGTTTGGACAGGGCAATGGCGATGGCGCGGATAATCTTCGCCGCGACCCTGGGCGCGTCGTTGAGCATTTTTTCCAGGGAATCCTTGCCCAGGTTCAACAGCACACACTCCGAAGCGGCCACACAACTGGCGGAGCGCCGCTCGCCATCGAGCACGGCCATTTCGCCAAACGCCCGCCCGCTGCGCAGGGTGGCGATGGTCACGCGCTGGCCACTGGGGTTGGCTTTCTGCACCGCCACCTGGCCGCTGTGGAGGATGCACATGAAGGTGCCCGCATCGCCTTCGAGGAAGATCACCTCGTCCCGGGCCATGCTGCTGATGTTGAAGTAGCCGGCGGCGATATGAAAATCTTCCGGCAGCAGGGCATCGAACAGGCCGCAGTCCATCAGCATGTCGCGGATTTCGTTATTGAGTAAGGTCGGTTCTGGCATAGCGGCAATCTTGGTCCGTCAATCGTGTAGGGCGGTCCTGTGTTCAGACAGGACCGCCGCGCATAGTTCCTAAATCAGCCCCAGCGCCTTGAACACAAATGCATATTCGAGTGCTACGTCACGTAATCCCTGGTAACGCCCGCTCATGCCACCGTGGCCGGCGCCGAGTTCGGTCTTGAGCAGCAGCAGGTTGTCGTCGGTCTTGGTATCGCGCAGCTTGGCCACCCACTTGGCCGCTTCCCAGTACTGCACGCGGCTGTCGTTGTAGCCGGCGATCACCAGCAGGTGCGGATAAGCCTGGGCGCGGACGTTTTCGTACGGCGCGTAGGCCTTTATCCGTTCGTACACTTCAGGTTCTTCCGGGTTGCCCCATTCGTCGTACTCGGTGATGGTCAGCGGCAGGTCCGGGTCGAGCATGGTGTTGAGCACGTCGACGAACGGCACTTCGGCAATCGCCGCCTGGAACAGCTCCGGGCGCTGGTTGAGCACCGCACCGATCAACAGGCCGCCGGCGCTGCCGCCGCTGATGGCCAATTGCTTGGAGGTGGTCAAGCCCTCGGCGATCAGGTGTTCGGCGCAGGCGATAAAGTCGCTGAAGGTATTCTGTTTATGTTCCTGCTTGCCGTTGCGGTACCAGGCCTCACCCAGCTCGCCGCCGCCGCGCACGTGGGCAATGGCAAACGCGACGCCGCGGTCCAGCAGGCTCAGGCGCGCGTGGGAGAACCACGGGTCGAGGCTCGAACCGTAGGCGCCGTAACCGTACAGGTACAGCGGTGTCGGCTTGCCCAGTTGGTCACGCTTGACCACCAGGCTGATGGGCACCTGGGTACCGTCGGCGGACGTCGCCCACAGGCGTTGGCTGACGTAGTCGTCGGCGTTGAACACGCCCAGTACCGGGGTTTCCTTGAGCACGACTTGCGCGCCACTGGCCAGTTCCAGTTGACGCACCTGGGCCGGGCGGTTCAGGGCTTCGTAGCGCAGGCGGATCTTATCGCTGGGAAATTCCAAGCTGTTTTGTACGTAGAGGCTGTAGGCGGCGTCGGGCAATTCCACGCGATAGGCAGGCAGGCCCTCTGGATGCACTTCGATCACCGGCAGGCCACCGATGCGCAGGCTCAGGGTCATGGCCTTGGCGTTGAGGCTCACGCCGTCGAGCATCACCTCATCGCTGTGGGGGATCAGGTTCTGCCACTCGGCCTCGGTCGGCACGTCGCCAATGTCGGTCGCGGTGAACAGGGCGTAGTTGATGCCATCGCGGTTGCTGCGGATAAACCAGGTCCAGGCGCCATTCAATTGGCCGTGGTCGACATCGTATTCATGGTCTTCGACCCGGGGTGCCAGGCAGGTGAAATCGAGGTGTGGCTGTTCGGCGTCGAGGGCCCAGATTTCGCTGGTGGTCTTGCTGCCCAGGGCCAGCAGCAACTGGCGTTCGGAGCTGGAACGGTAGCAATGCAGGAAGAAACGTCCGTCGGGCTCGTGGAACACTTCCTGCGCCGCCGTGCCGTCCAGGCGATAGCGATACAGCTTGTGCGGGCGGTGGGTGTCGTCCAGTTCGCCAAAGAACAGGGTCAGGCTGTCATTGGCCCAGGTCATGCTGCCGTCGCAGTTCTCGAACGCCAGTTCGCTGACCTTGCCGCTGGCCAATTCCTTCACGTACAGGGTGAAAATCTCTTCACCGCTGGTATCCAGGCTGTAGGCCAGGCGCTGGTGGTCGGGGCTGATGCTGAACGCGCCCAGGGAGAAAAAGCCGCCGTTGGCCAGCACGTTCGGGTCCAGCAACAGCTCTTCGCTGCTGTCATCCACCTGGTTGCTGTCGTCCGCCGGGCGGCGGCAGCGGTAGTGGCGGGCGTATTCGTCGCCGGCGGTGGTGCGTGTGTAATACAGGTACGGGCCCCACGGTGAAGGCAGGGACAGATCGGTTTCGAGGATGCGGCCCTTGATCTCTTCGAACAGGGTTTCACGCAGGGCCTGCTGGTCGGCGAGCTGGGCTTCCTGGTAGGCGTTTTCGGCCTTGAGGTAATCGAGCACTTCAGGGCTGTCGCGTCCCTGCAACCAGGCGTAAGGGTCCTGGCCTGGGGCCTTGCGGGCAATCGGAGCGGGCGATGTAGGCATGGATTATTCTCTATCTGGCGGACGGTGGCAGGCTTTGCAGCCGCGACACGCAAAAGCCGTTATCATAGCCGCCTCTTTGCCAGCCTTGCCATGGACACCATGACCGAGAACGACTATCTGACCGCTTGGGGCCTTTACGCCTTCGCCGCTTTGGGCTGCCTGTTGGTGTGGTGGCGCATGACCCGCTGGATCTGGCGCTGGTTGCGCGAGCCGCTGCAATTGCTGATGGCGGTGCTGCTGTTCAGCCCGACCATCGTCGACCCGGTCAAGACCCAGTTCGCGCCAGCCGTGGCCATCACCGCGCTGGACCTGGTGCTCAAGGTCGGCAACAACGCCTGGCGGGCCATTTCCGACTTGTTCATGTACACGATGATCGCCTTTGCCGTGTACCTGGTGATCGTGCTGATTCGCTGGCCCATCGAGCGCGCCGCCAAGGCCCGCCGCGAGCGCCAGGCCGCCACCGATGCCGCCTTGGCCGCCGAGCCGGCCGAGGAGGATGACGAACCTTTCCGCCGCCCGGCACCTGTGAGCGGCATGCGCGTCGAACCGCGCCTTTAACGTTGTAGCGAGAGCCCTGGCATGTGTGAATTATTGGGCATGAGTGCCAACGTCCCCACCGACATCGTGTTCAGCTTTACCGGGCTGATGCAGCGCGGTGGCCGCACTGGCCCCCATCGCGACGGTTGGGGCATTGCCTTCTATGAAGGCCGTGGCCTGCGTCTGTTCCAGGACCCGGCGGCGAGCAGTGAGTCGGAAGTCGCGCTGCTGGTGCAGCGTTATCCGATCAAAAGTGAAGTGGTGATTGGCCATATCCGCCAGGCCAACGTGGGCAAGGTGTGCCTGTCCAACACTCACCCGTTTGTGCGTGAGCTGTGGGGGCGCAACTGGTGTTTCGCCCACAACGGCCAACTGGCGGACTTCAACCCGCGCGCGACCTTCTATCGGCCCGTGGGCGACACCGACAGCGAAGCGGCCTTCTGCGACCTGCTCAACCGCGTGCGCGAAGCCTTCCCCGAGCCGGTGGACATCGAGCAGGTGCTGCCCGACCTGATCGCCGCCTGCGCCGAATACCGCAGCAAAGGTGTGTTCAATTGCCTGCTCAGCGACGGCGACTGGCTGTTTTGCTACTGCTCGACCAAGCTGGCGCAAATCACTCGTCGCGCGCCGTTTGGCCCGGCACGCTTGAAAGATGTCGACGTGATCGTCGATTTTCAGGCCGAAACCACGCCCAATGACGTGGTCACGGTGATCGCCACCGAACCACTCACCGACAACGAAAACTGGACCCGCTACGAGCCGGGCCAATGGAGCCTGTGGCGACGCGGTGAATGCGTTAGCCAGGGCATTACTGAGTAGGGATATCGACCATGTTGCTCAGCTATCTGCGGTTGGTGTTGTTTGCCATCGGTTTGTTGGTCGGCGTACAGGTGCCGGGGTTTATCAGCGACTACGCCAAGCGCGTCGAAGCTCATTTGATCGAAGCCCAGACCGGCTTGCGTGGGTTTGAAACCACCGCGCAGCAGTTCTTCAAGGGTGACCTGCAGGCCCTGGTCGCGCATTACCGCGCCAGTGACGACCCGGTGTTCCAGAGCGACGCCAACAGCCTGGGCGCGATGCTTGATCGCCAGGTGGCGTTGGACAAGCAATTCCAGGCGATGCAAGGGCCGTGGTACATCCGCGTGCTGCAAGTGGCGGTGGCGGCTGACCCGGATATCCGCCAGGAGACCTGGAACGGCTACAGCTACCAGATCCTGCTGACGCCAGAGGCCATGGGCTGGGGGTTGGGCGGGGCGATGCTGTTGTCGTTCGGGTTGGAATGCCTGTTCCGGCTGATCGATTGGGTGGTGTTGGGCGGCAAGCGTTTGCGCCAGAGCCGGCCGATCGAAGAGCGGGACTTGAAAGGTTTGTAAGCTATACACCGAACCCACTGTGGGAGTGGGTTTGTGTGGGAGCGGGCTTGCTCGCGAATGCGGTGTATCAGTCAAAGATTTATTCACT
>NZ_JANLGL010000274.1:0-6168 GCF_024655625.1 Pseudomonas sp. 18.1.10 | reverse complement strand
ACAGGTCACTGAATGTTCCAACTGATACTCCGCATTCGCGAGCAAGCCCGCTCCCACATTTTTTACACCGTTCACTTGGAAATATCGCCGTAGCTTGCGCCCCCTGCTAGATTGGCTGCTCTCCACCGCAAGGAAAGCACCATGGGACACTCTCTGAAAATCTTGGGCCGCACGTCCTCCATCAACGTGCGCAAAGTGCTGTGGACCTGCCAGGAACTCGGCATCGACTACCACCGTGAAGACTGGGGCATCGGCTACAGCCCCACCCAATCCCCCGAATTCCTCGCCCTGAACCCCAACGCCCAGGTGCCAGTGCTGATCGACGATCACGGCGTGCTGTGGGAATCCAACACCATCTGCCGTTACCTCGTCGGTCTCTACGAGCGCCATGACCTGTTGCCCGCCGAACCCGCGCCACGGGCCCGCGTCGAGCAATGGATGGACTGGCAAGCCACCGAGCTCAATCCGTCCTGGGGCTACGCCTTTCATGCGATGGTGCGCCAGAACCCCGACTATCAGGACCCGCAGCGCATCCAGGCCGGCGTGCAAGCCTGGAACAGCAAGATGGGTTTGCTCGAACAGCAGTTGATGAAGACCGGCGCCTTTGTCGCCGGCAATGAATTCACCCTGGCCGATATCCTCGTGGGCTTGTCGGTACACCGCTGGCGCAACGCCCCGCTGGATCATCCGCCCTACCCCGCTGTGGAGGCTTACTATCAGCGCCTCAGCCAGCGCCCAGGTTTCCAGGCCTTCGCCCTCGACGGCCATAACTAAAACAAGGACAACACCGTGAAAGGACTCAACGTACTGCTCACCGGCGCTTGCGGCAGAATCGGCAAGACGTTTTTCGAAGCCTCGAAAGACCGCTACCGCTTCACCCTCACCGACCGCATCGCCCCGGATTTCGCCCTCGGCGAACACCGTTTCGTACACGCCGACCTCAGCGACAAAACCGGCCTGGCGGCGCTGCTCGACGGTATCGACGTGATCGTGCACCTGTCGGGCATCCCCCACGCCAGCGCCTCGTTCGACGAATTGCTGCCGAACAATATCCTCGCCACCACCTACCTGTTCGAAGCCGCCGTGGCCGCTGGCGTACAACGCCTGGTCTTCGCCAGCAGCGCGCAGACCATCGAGGGTTACCCGGTGGACCGCCAGATCACCCCCGGCATGCAGGTGATGCCCGCCAACCTTTATGGCGTGAGCAAATGCTACGGCGAGGCACTCTGCGCCTACTACGCAGCAAAAACCCCGCTATCGACGATTGCCCTGCGCATCGGCGCCTTCGAGTTCGTCGAAACCCACGACCTCAACAACGCCCGCGACCTCAGCGCCTGGCTCAGCCCGCGTGATGCGGTGCAGTTGCTGCAACGCTCGGTGGAAGCCGAGGGCGTGAAGCACCTGATCGCCCATGGCATTTCCAACAACCGCTTCAAGCGCCTGGATTTAAGCGAAACCACGCGGGTGTTGGGTTATCAGCCGCAGGATGACGCGTTCCAGACCTTTGCAATCCCGATCACCTACTGAGGCCCCCACGGCAACGGTTGGCCGCCGACAGGCCAACCGTTGCCGCAACCATCGCGCCATCCCCAATGAAATCGGGGGTTTTACACCCGGCACGCTATTTGCTCCACCTGTGGCACACAGACATTTCCCCAGGTGACCGATCATGCTGGTTAACAACAACACCCAAGCCGTGACCACCGTGCAGCAGCTCAAGCGCTCCGACATGGACCCGGCCAACGCCGCCGCCAGCGCTCTGTACAGCGGCGCCCTGCAAGCGGCGCAGCAAAGCGTGACCGTGCCGGCCGCGCAGAAGGAACTGGACAAGGCCGCCGACCGTATCGACGAAGCCTTCGCCAAGACCCGCGTGCAGTTGCAAACCAGCAGCACGGATGTGCCAGCGGTTAACGCCACATCTTCGGCCCGCGCGGAATTCACCGACTACATGAGCAAATCCCCGGCCGAGCGCATCCGTGAGCAATTGCTCAAGGAACAAGGCTTGACCGAGGCGGATGTGCAGGGCATGTCCCAGGAAAAGCAGGACGCGATCAGCAAGCAAGTAGCGGAGCGCGTGAAGCAGCAGCAAGAACAGCAGGTTGTCGCGAAGGCTACTGACCCGGCACAGGCGGTGAAAGAAACCCTGGCCGCAATATAAGCCAGGCTTTTTTACGCTTAACGATTGCATCGTACCAATTTGTGACCTGCTGATTGAGACGGTGTGTTCATGAATCGACGATTAGAACAACCTGTCAAAGTTCACAGTAGACCCTCAGCGATTTTAAACATTGAATGGATTTTGAAGCCCGCCTAATACGCGACAGCGACAACCATCAGAGGCCTATTCCATGAACATTGAAGTCAGTCCTTTCCCTGGAGACAAGCTAACTGCAGACATGTCGGCCCCAGGATTCCCGGCTAAATTCGTGGCTCATGAGCTATTCGATTTCGCCTACGTAACCACCGCTATGTACGTCAATCAACCACCCCGCACGGTAAGTTTTAGTATCTACCTGCCCAGACCGCTCTCAACGGGGACCTACCCGATTGGCGGTGAAAAAGGGGTCGAGGTCGAGTTAGGACTAAAATCAGACATTTACTGGTCATACGCCAAGGCGCACCAAGGCTCAATTACAGTCAGCCAATATGGGCCGAATTTCTTACTGGTAGCGTCGTTTAACTTTTCTGTCACCGTCACGCCTTTCGAAGGCACGCCTATCACTTTTTCATTCACTAACGGCGCCATATCGATGGTTTTTCTTCATGGGAAAGGTTTGCTCAAAAAGCTCGAAAACGCGTTTCTGCAACAAAAACCAACCCCTTGAAGACGAGCACCACTGTAGTGGGAAAAGCCTACCAGCGCCGGGCTGCTGGTAGGTTTCCAATACCAACCCGCTCACATCATTGCAGTTGCAACGTCGAATTGAACTGACTGATCGCATCCACCACATGCTTCGACCCTTCCTGAATCTCCAGGATCACCTGCCCCGCCTCATTCGCCAGTTCCACCCCAAGCCCCGTGCGGCTCAAGCTCGACTGCATGCTCGACACCGCGCTCAGCGACAGGTCGTGGTTCTTGCGCACCACATCGACAATCTCCACCGTCGCCTGGCTGGTCCTCGCCGCCAGGCTGCGCACCTCGTCAGCCACCACCGCAAACCCGCGTCCATGCTCACCGGCACGCGCCGCTTCGATGGCCGCGTTGAGCGCGAGCATATTGGTCTGCTCGGCGATGCTGCGGATGGTCTGCACAATGGCACCGATGATGTCCGACTGCTTGCTCACCGCGTCGATGCTTTGTGCCGCCTGGTTCAGGTCGTGGGAAATTTCTTCGATGATCTGCACGGTTTGCTGCACCACCTCCGAGCCTTTACGCGCGCAGGCGTCGTTTTGTACCGAGGTGGCGTGGGCCGAATCGGCAGCATTGCGCAAAGTGGTGACCTGATCGGTGATGTCGCTGGCGAACTTCACCACTTTGTACAGGCGCCCGTTGGTGTCGAAGATCGGGTTGTAGGACGCTTCCAGAAACAGCGTCTTGCCGTGTTTGTTTCGGCGCTCAAAGCGGTGGGAATGGTATTCGCCGCGGTTAAGAGAAGCCCAGAACGCCTTGTAGGCCGGTGACTCCACCTCACTGCGATGGCAGAACATGCTGTGGTGCTGGCCGATGATTTCGTCCAACGAGTACTGCACGGTGCGCAGGAAGTTGTCGTTGGCGTTGAGGATCTGCCCCTGCGGGGTGAACTCGATCACCGCCATGGAGCGGCCGATGGCATCGATCAGGCTTTGGTTTTCGTGTTCATGGTGCACCCGCGCGGAAATATCCGACGCTACCTTGATCACGCTCTGCACCTGCTTGTCACTGTCCAGCACCGGCATGTAGCTGGCTTCAAGCCACACTTCCTGGCCGCGCTTGTTCAGGCGCATAAAGGTGCCGCTGATGGCCTCGCCCCGCGCCAGGTCGCGCCAGAGCTTGGCGTAGGGTTCGCTGTGGGTGTAGGCCTCCTCGCAAAAGATCCGATGATGTTTGCCGCGAATCTCCTCGGCGCTGTAGCCCATGGCTTTGCAGAAGTTGTCGTTGGCATCAAGGATCAAGCCATTGCGGTCAAACTCGATCATTGCCATGGAACGGCTGATGGCGGCGAGCTTGGCGTTGGCTTCGGTCAGGGCGCAGGAGAAACGTTCGATTTCTTGCAGGTCGGATTTGTGATGGCGGTTGAACATGGTCAGATCACCCTTGATTCCCGGCGCCTGGTCGGCGCATTCCATTCATCAGTTGGATACTGCTGGCAAACCTTGCATGGGGAACAACCATCTGAATCGCTTTATATGGCAAGCGTCATCACGGTTCTGGGTGAGCATAGACAGGGCTTGGCGCTATGCAAGGCCACTAGTCAGCCAGCATTTTTAACAATGCCCGGGAGGCGGGTGATGGCGTGCACTGATTACAGCGCTGACGGCAGGCGCTGCATGACCTGAAATACGAGCTGAACGTGGGGGGCCTTGCGCCCTCCCACATTTGACCGGGTGTTGGCAGAGGTCCGTTGTAACTCAATGGCCGAACAAGCCGCTCTCGGATTTCTTGGCTTTCTTGTCGGCGCGTTTTTCATCGGCGGTCTTAGCCGGTTTTTTCTTCGCGGCTTTCTTTGAATCCATACCTTTGGCCATGCTGCATGCTCCACTGACAGTGAATGTAACAGTGGGTATACCACCTATTGCCCGGCAGAAGGCGCTTATAATCGCGCCCCCATTCCCACGCCTCCTGAACACCATGCCCGAGTTGACCATCGATCTGCTGGCAGAGCCCCTGTGGCCGCTGCTGAACAAGTTTTATCGCAGCCACAATTCATCGATGAAGGCGCTCAAGGGCGGGCGCTTGTGGGTCGCGCGCGATGGCGAGATCGTCGCCGGCTTGTGCCTGACACCCGTCGTGGGCGGGCAGTGGTTGACCGGGGTGTTTGTGGACCCGGCGTATCGCGGCCAGGGGTTGGCGGCGAAGTTGATTCTGACGGCGGCAGCGGATGGCGAAGGCACGCTGTGGCTGCTGTGCCATCCTGATCTGGAAGGCCTGTACCAGCGCATGGGTTTTACCCAGGACACGTTGCTGCCCCAATCCCTCAGCGAACGACTGGTGCGCTACAAGCGCAACAAGCCGATGATCGCCATGGGCTTAGAACGTTTGGTGCGGTCGACCTCGGATAATGTGTGATCGGCCGATACTGGGCCCATGCTAGCCTCGGCGGCACAGTGGCCCACTTTTCGGAAGATCATGAAAACGACGTTTGCAGCGCTGTCCCTTGCCGCCCTCCTCCTCCCGACCTTCAGCCAGGCCACCGACGCGCCCATCAGCGCCCAGCAGTACGCCAGCGTGCTCGCCGGCAATTGGCGCGACCCGGCCAACAGTGCCCGCGATGGGTATCGCCACCCGCAGCAGACCTTGGAATTCTTCGGCCTGGGCGCCAAACAGACCGTGATCGAGATCACTCCCGGCGGCGGTTGGTACAGCGAACTGCTGGCGCCGTTGCTCAACGACCATGGGCACTACATCGCCGCCGTACAGGCCGCGAGCAGCAGTGCCTACGCGCGTACGTCCGCAGAAAACCTGAAGAAGAAGTTTGCGGCGAACCCGGCGCGGTATGGCAAGGCGCAGGTGGTCGAGTTCGAGCCCAAGGCGCCGGTGTTTGGCCAGCCGGGTTCGGCGGATGCAGTGCTGACCTTTCGCAACGTGCATAACTGGGTAGAGGCAGGCACCGCGCCAGCCACGTTCAGTGCGTTTTATGCGGTGTTGAAACCGGGTGGCGTGCTGGGTGTGGAAGATCACCGGGCCAAGGACGGGGCGGATCTTGCGGCGATCAAGGACACGGGTTACCTGACCACGGCCCAGGTGGTGAAACTGGCCACCGATGCCGGGTTCAAGCTGGCAGCGCAGAGTGAAGTGAACGCCAACCCGAAGGACACCAAGGATTACCCGGCCGGGGTGTGGACGTTGCCGCCGACGTTGAGGCTGGGGGAGCAGGATAAGGCCAGGTATGTGGCGATCGGTGAGTCGGATCGTATGACGTTGCGGTTCGTCAAACCTGCCAAATAACCCGAACTGAACGCGGACCAAATGTGGGAGCGGGCTTGCTCGCGAATGCGGTGGATCAGTCGCCGCATATGTTGACTGGCCCA
>NZ_JANLGL010000273.1:0-6299 GCF_024655625.1 Pseudomonas sp. 18.1.10 | reverse complement strand
GCGGTGGGTCAGCCACCTGATTTGTCGACTGACACACCGTATTCGCGAGCAAGCCCGCTCCCACATTGGATCTCCATCGTTTTTGAAGGATTTGTTTGTTCATGAGAATTTCCAAGTTGTACCTGCTGATCGCATTGGCAACCTGTGGCCAAGCGATTGCCGCCGATTTGGCCCTGACGCCTTGGGCTCCAAGCCTCAACGCCGAGGCGGTGACCATCCTCGACACCCACACCCGCCTCGCCGCCAGCACCCGCGACGGCCTGCAACTGCTCGACGCCAAGGGCGCCGAACTGGCGCGCTTCAACGGCAATTTCAGCAGCCTCGACACCCGCGCGGCCGGTCCCCAAACCCTGGTGGCCAGCCTCGACAACGATCGCCAGCAAGCGCTGCTGATTAGCCTCGACGCGTCCGCCAAGACCTTCGGCAAACCGCTCTACCTGCCGACCCGCGACTACGCGGTGAACGGCCTGTGCCTGTACCGCGATTCGGCGGCCAACCTGTTTGTGTTCCTGGTGGGTGAGGAAGGCAAAGGCGAACAGTGGCTGGTAGGCAATGGCACCACGCTGTTGAGCGAACCCCAGCGCGTACGCGGTCTGCCGCTGCCGCCGTCGGCGCAGTTCTGCCAGGTGGATGACGCGGCCAATCGCTTGGTGGTCAACGAAGAAAACGTCGGCTGGTGGGCTTACCCGGCGCACCCGGAGGCCGATGTGAAACGCACGCCGGTGGCGGTGTTCGATAATCCCAAGCGCGAAGCCGGGGCCATGGCGCTGGTGCCGGGGGGTGTGGTGGCGCTTGATCCGAAGACCGCCCAGCTGCATCTGTTCCAGCAAACCGCTGAGCGTTGGGTCGAGCAAGCGAGCCTGAACCTGCCGGGTCTCAAGGAGCCGGAGCAACTCAGCGTCAACGGCCGGCAACTGCTGGTGCGCGATGACGACACGGGCAAGCTCTACCAGGGCACGCTCAACTGGCAGGCCAAGCCGGTGCCGGTGGACGCGGTGATTCCAGAGGTCGCCGCCGTGCGCCAGACCGATCCCGTCGGGCGCCAGGGCGATGCCGCGGATGATCCGGCGATCTGGATTCACCCCGAGCAGCCGGCCAAAAGCCGCGTACTCGGCACCAACAAAAAGCAGGGCCTGCTGGCCTACGACCTCGACGGCAAGCTGTTGCAGGAGCTGGCGGTCGGGCGCCTGAACAACGTTGATGTGCGTCCCAACTTCAAGCTGGGCACGCAAACCGTCGACCTCGCGGTTGCCAGCAACCGCGATCACAACAGCCTGAGCCTGTTCAGCATCGACCGCAAAACCGGCGAGCTGCGCGAAGCCGGTGAAGTACCGACGCCCCTCAAGGCGATCTATGGCATTTGCCTGTTCCAGCCCGCCAGCGGTGAGATCTATGCCATCGCCAACGACAAGGACGGCACCTTCCTGCAATACCGCCTGAGTGCACCGGTTGGCCGCGTGCAGGGCGAGCTGGTGCGCCAGTTCAAGGTCGACAGCCAACCCGAAGGCTGCGTCGCCGATGACCAGCGTCAACGCCTGTTTATCGGTGAAGAAGACGTCGGCGTGTGGGCCGTGGATGCGCGTGCCGATCAGCCGGCCAAGCTGACCAGCGTGATTAAGGTGGGCCCGCAGCTACATGCAGACGTTGAAGGTCTGGCGTTGTACCAGAGCGACAAACGCGACTACCTGGTGATCTCCAGCCAGGGCAATGACAGTTATCTGGTGGTGGATGCCGAGCCACCGTTTGCCACCCACGGCGCCTTCCGCGTGGGCCTCAACGCGGCGGCTGGGATTGACGGCGCCTCGGAGACCGATGGCCTGGAAGTCACCGCGATCAACCTCGGCGGACCGTGGAGCCAAGGCATGCTGGTGGTGCAGGACGGGCGCAAACGCATGCCCGAGCAAACCCAGAACTTCAAGTTTGTGCCCTGGGCCGACGTGACCCGCACGCTGAAATTGCCCTGACGCGTCATCACTCGGTCATCACTTTTTATTCGAATAGGAGTTCACCATGCACGCGACGATGGAACATATGACGATCTGGGGGTTAATCAGCGACGCCAGCCTGTTGGTCAAGGCAGTGATGGTCACGCTGCTGCTGGCGTCCTCTCTCAGCTGGTACTTGATTATCCAGCGCGGCGCGGTGCTGCGCCGCCTGGAGCGCCAGTTGAACGGTTTTGTGCAGCGCTTCCGTGCGGCGCCCGACCTGCAGCCGCTGTACCGCGACACCGTGCAGGCGGGCGAGGGTGGCATTGCGCCGATCTTTATCGCCGGGGTGCAGGAATATCAGCACCTGCACAGCCATGATCCGGCCGTGCTCGAAGGCGTCGAACGCGCCTTGCAGGTGGCGATTACCGAGCAGGAAATCGAGCTGGAAAAAGGCCTGCAATTTCTCGCCACCGTGGGTTCGGTCAGCCCCTATATCGGCTTGTTCGGCACCGTGTGGGGCATCATGAATTCCTTCATCGGCTTGTCCCAGGTGCAGCAGGCCACGCTGTCCACCGTGGCACCGGGCATTGCCGAGGCGTTGATCGCCACCGCCATCGGTTTGTTTGCGGCCATCCCGGCGGTGATCGCCTACAACCGTTTTGCCGCCCGTGGCCAGACCTTGCTCACCCGCTATTACGCCTTCGGCAATGAACTGCAAGTGCGCCTGCACCGCACGTTGCGCGGCACGCCGATCAACCTGGCCGTGGCCGCCTGATTAAGGAAACCTCCCATGTTAACCAGGCCGCAACGCAAGCACGGGCCCAAGGCCGAGATGAACGTGGTGCCCTATATCGACGTGATGCTGGTGCTGCTGGTGATCTTTATGGTCACTGCGCCGATGCTGACACAGGGCGTGAAGATCGAACTGCCCAAGGTCGCCGCCGAGGCGCTGGCCACCGACACGCGCCAGCAGATCCTCACGCTGTCGGTGCAGGCCGATGGCGGTTACTACTGGAACCTTGGCGGCGAACTCGATACCCAGCACCAGACCGACAGCGCCGTGACCCTGGAGGAAATGGGCGCCAAGGTCATGCAGGTGGTGGCGGCGCGCAGCGACACCCAGGTGTATATCCGTGCCGACGACAACGCCGGCTACGGTCGCGTGGTCGCGGCCATGGCCGTGTTGCAGAAGGGTGGTGTGAGCAACCTGGGGCTGGTGACCGAGGCCCCGCAATGACGGCGATAATCATGCACAGTCCACAGCTTTTAATCGCGCCCAGGGATACCGGCGGATTTTGGCGCAACAGCTTCGCCGCCAGCCTCGCAGTGGCGTTGCACGTCGGTGTGCTGGCCGTGCTGATGCTGGGCTGGTCGACGGAAAAACCCGTGGTGGAGGCGCCACGGGTGATGCACACCCAATTGGTCATGCTGCCGCCGGCACCCGCGCCAGTGCCGGAGCCGGTGGCCGTCGCCGCACCGCCACCGGAGCCGGTCGCCGTGCCTGTGCCGCCCAAACCCGTGGTCGATCCGCAGATCCAGGCGCAAAAACTGGAGAAGGCCGCCTTGGCGCGCAAGCGCGTCGAGGACAAGAAAGTCGAGCAACAGCAGGAACGCCTGGCCACCGAGCAGCGCAAACGCGAGCTGGAGCAGCAGCGTTTGACTCAGGAACGCCTGGCGGCCCAGCGCGCGCAGCCGGCTGCACCAGCCGCGGCCCCGGCGTTTGACAGCCGCCAGTACCAACCCTTGAGCAAGGAAGCGCCGGACTACCCTGAGCGCGCCCTGGACAAGAACATCGAGGGCGATTGCTCGGTGGAGTACACCGTGAACATTCAGGGCCGCGTGGAAAACCCCAAGGTGCTGGACGGTTGTCACCCGCTGTTCATGCGCCCGTCACTGGCGGCGGCGAACACCTTCCGCTACCAGCCGCGCATCGTCGAAGGCAAGGCCGTCGCCGTACCGGCGGTGCGCAATACCTTCCACTACCGCATCAAATAAACCGGTCAAAGATCGTAGCGCACCGACAGCAACAGGGTGCGCGGATCGTTGACCGAGTAGTAGCGCGCGCCGCTGGACGGCACGTAGCCCACCGATTGCGGATAGGCGCGATCCAGCAGGTTTTTCACCGCCAGGGTGGTGGTCCAGTGCCCGTCGCCGCTGATGTAGCGGGTGTTGGCGTTCCAGAAGGTTTGCTGCGGCACTTCCTGGATATCGTCGTTCAGCGCATTGGCATAGGACTTGGTCTGGAACTGCGCATCGGTGCCGGTCAGCCAGGTGCCGGGCAAACCGGCCGGAATGGTGTAGTTGAGCCCGACACTGGCGTTCCAGCGCGGCGAGAACACCAGTTGCTTGCCGTTGGCATCCACCCCGGCGCCGCTGGCGTTCTGGAAGTCGTCGTACTGGCTTTGCAGGTAGCCGAGGTTGGCGGTCAGCTGCAAGTCGCGGCTCAGGGCGGTGAGGGTCTCCAGCTCCACGCCATAGGTGTGGGCCTGGCCGACGTTGGTGCGCAGGCTCACGCCCAGCGCCGGGTCGTAGGCGTTGGTTTGCAGGTCCTTGTAGTCGTTGTAGAACAGCGCGACGTTGGCGCGCAGGCGCTGCTCGAAGAAGTCGCCCTTGAAGCCGGTTTCCCAGGTGGTCACGTCCTCCGGCGAAAACGCCTGCTCGGCGGCGGCGCGGGTGGGTGCGCGGTTGTCGTAGCCGCCGGCCTTGAAGCCCTTGGCGACGTAGGCGTACTGGTTCAGGTGCGGGGTCCAGGCGTATTCGAAACCGATTTTCGGGCTGGTGGATTGCCAGGATTTGCTCGCCTGCGCGGCAAAGTTGGTGCCGGTGATCTGCCGGTCGGTGTTGATCGCGTAGTTGGTGAACTCGAAATTCTTGTGCTCGCGAGTAAAGCGCAGGCCGGCGATCAGCGACAGTTGCGCGGTGACTTTGTAGGTGCCCTGGCCGTACAGCGCATAGCTTTCGGTGTTGGTGGTGCTGTATTGGCCCTGGCCGATCACCCGGTTGCGCGCAATGGAGTAGGTGAGGTTGTCGCGGTCGGCGTCGAAGCGTTCGCGGTACAGGTACAGGCCGGTGCTGAAACTGAAGTCGTCGTAGTCGCCGTTGAGCTGGAATTCCTGGGTGGCGTAGTTCTGCTTGTAGAGGATCAGGTTGTTCTGGATCAGCGCGGCCTGGCCGGAGTTGTCGTAATCCACGGGTTGGTTGAACGATGACCAGGCGGTGACCGACTTGACGTTCAGGTGATCGTTGATCGCGTAGATCGCCCGCAGCACCGAGCTGCCCTGATCGAGGCGGTTTTTCGGATCGAGGCTGCTGTAGCTCTTGAACTTGTCGAAATGGCCGTTGGCATCGAACGGCGAATAACTGGTGGTATCGCCGCGATCAAAGGTGCCGGCCAGGGTCAACTGCACATCCCAGGGTGAATCCTCGGGCTTGTAGCGCAGCTTGCCGCGATAGGACTGGATATCGACGTTGTTCACGTCCTTGTCCCGTGTCGGGTTGGACACGGTGCCGTCGCGGGTCAGGCGAATCGCCGAGAAGCTGCCAAACAGGGCGTTGTCCACCAGCGGGCCGCTGATCAGGAAGCGCCCGTTCTGCGCGTTGTAATTGCCCGCGCCGAGCTCGACGAAGCCGCGGGTTTCCTGGTTTGGGTCACGGGTGATGACGCGAATCGCGCCGGCGCTGCTGTTACGCCCGTACAGCGTGCCCTGGGGGCCGCGCAGCACTTCGACGCGCTCGACGTCGTTGAAATCCAGCATCGAGGAAATGGCGCGGGGGATGTACAGGTCGTCGGCATACACCGCCACGGCGGCTTCCTGGATCGGGTCGGTTTCGCCAATGCCACGGATCCCGTAGGTCTGCGCACTGTAGGAGATCGACTGGCGGCTGAGGGTCAGGTTCGGCACCTGGCCGGAGAGGTCGCGCACGCTGCGGATCTGTTTGTCTTCGAGGGTTTTTTCATCGAAGGCGGAAATCGCCAGCGGGGTTTTTTGCAGGTCTTCGCTGCGGTGCTCGGCGGTGACGTTCACCACCGGCAGGGCGGCGTCATCGGCGTGGGCGTAGGCACTGAACAAGGCGAGCGAGACGGCGAGGGTGAGGCAGTTGGGCGCAGCGATGTGGCTCATGGTGGACCCCTGAGAGAGTGGTGGTTGGCAAGGCCTCCACCTGGTCAGGGGTCGGTGCTGGGGGTAACAATATGGATATGAAGGGTGTTCGTAAAAGTCCGTTTTGTTATATGTTAATTATTAGTAATGTGCATGTTCTTGGTTGATTAGATGCTGCTGGTTAATTATATTTTCAACTCACCTAATACCCAATGTGGGAGCGGGCTTGCTCGCGAATGCGGTGGGTCAGTCAACATAAATAGCGACTGAC
>NZ_JANLGL010000272.1:0-6381 GCF_024655625.1 Pseudomonas sp. 18.1.10 | reverse complement strand
CCACAGTTGGAACGCGTACCCCTGTGGGAGCGGGCTTGCCCGCGAAGAGGCCCTCAAAGCCAACACAAAAAAAGGCCCCTGGACTCACACCCAGGGGCCTTTTCATTTCAGCCGAAAAACTCAGACCTCATCCAACTCCGGCTCATCCGCCTGCACATTCACCGTCGCCTTCACCCCATCATGCCGACGGATGTACTTCCAATCCGCCTCATCGATATAGATCCCATTCGGCCCGCTGCCGCCTTCCAGGTCAATCGCCACCTGGGCGGAAACCTGCGGCTTCACACTCGCCAGGATCGGCACAAAGCCCAGTTGCAGACTGGTTTCCAGCAACGCCGCCTGGTTCTTCTCGTCGATATCCGCCGCCTCGTCGAGGTAGTACGGCAAACGCACGCGCCCGGCCTGGTCGCGGTCCATCAAGTGCAGCAACAAATACATGTTGGTCAGCGCCTTGATGGTCATGGTGGTGCCGTTGGACGCGGCGCCGTCGATGTCGGTGTGAATCACCGGCTGGCCGTGCACCTTGGTGATCTCGAACGCCAACTCGAACAGATCCTTGAGGCCCAACTGGTTATGGTTGGCCGCCACCAGGCGCGCCAGGTATTCCTTGGCCTCTTCGTTCTTGTTGTCCTGCTCGGCGCTCTGGCTCAGGTCGAACACCGACAGGGTTTCGCCTTCTTCATACTGACCAGCACTGTGGATGATCTGGTCGATATGCTTGAGGGCTTCCTTGTTCGGTGCGAGCACGATGCGGAAGCTTTGCAGGTTGGAGACCTGGCGCTTGTTGATCTCGCGGTTGAACAGCGCCAGTTGATGCTCAAGGCTGTCGTAGTCGCTGCGGATATTGCGCAAGGTCCGCGCAATATCGGTGACCGCCGCACGACGCGCCTTGCCCAGCGTCAGTGCTTCATCGGTACGGTGCGCATACGCGTTGATTAGCAGTTGCAGGCGCCGCTCAACGTCATCCTCGCTGTCGAACTTGGCCACGCCCTTGAGGCGTACCTGGGCATACAGCGCCTCGATCTGCCCATCTGCGCGCAGCAAGCCTTGCCAGCTGTCCTGATAGTCATTGAGCAGCGGCAACAGGTTGTCCATGGAATCGTCGACCGGGTCCATGAACGGCGTGCCGAACGGCAAGTCCGCCGGCAACAACTGGCGACGGCGCAACGCGTCATCCAGCGTGCGTTGCTTGGCCTCCATATCGCCGATCTGGCGGCCCACCAGTTGCAGCTTGGCCGACAGCTGCTGGACACGCTCGGTAAACGCGTCGCTGGAACGCTTCAACTCGTCCTGCGCCGCTTCCATCTGTGCGAGGTTTTCCAGCTTCTCGCCTTCTTCCGCGCTCAATGTTTGCGCGCGACGGAAATCTTCCAGGGCCTTCTGCGCGTCCAGCACCTGTTGGTACAGCGCTTCGGTCTGGGTTTTGCTCGCCGCGCGGTCGGAGGCTACAGCCTGCTGGGTCTTGAGTTGCTTGAGTTCTTTTTCCAGGCGTTCTTTCTGGTCGCGCAACGCCGCGCGATCCGCCAGGGCCTGCAATGCCGGCGGTTCGATGTGGGAGATGTCGATGGACAGCCCCGGCACTTCAAAACGTTCGCCCTTGAAGCCATCGAGGATCTGCTCCAGGGATTTGACCCACTGGCCGTCCTCATCCAGCGTGATGCCATGCTCGCCCAACGGCAGGCTGAACAGCGAACTGTTGAACAGGCGCATCAGACGCTCGACATCCTGCTGTGAGAATTCTTCGCGCAGTTTGGCGTAGCTGTTGTTGTCCGCGTGGTCGAGTTGCTGCTTGACCGACTTCAAGCGTTTTTCCAGCTCGCGCAAGCGCTCGTCCAAGTCCTCGGCGCTGAACTGCCGCGACTGCGCCAGGGCGCCGGCGAGTTCATCGTGAGCATCCTTGGCCGCCAGCAATTGCTGCTCCAGCACTTTCACATCATCGACCAGCGCAAAGCGATGCTTGAGCACCGACAGTTCGCCCAGCCAACGCTGGATGCCACTGATTTCCCGCTCCAGGCGCATCAGCTCCTGGGTGCCGCCGCGCTGGTCGTTCTGCAGCGCGTCCTGCTCGTTGCGGTAATGTTCGGCCTGGATGGTCAGTTCTTCCTTGCGCGCACTGGCGTAGTCCGACCAGGTGCCGAGCAACGAATCCAACAGCGGCGACAGGCGATGCAGCTTGCCGCGCAATACGTCGCGCAGGCGCACGCCATTGGCCAGCGCTTCAACCAGCGGGCCGGCGGCGACCAGCGAGTTGTAGTCCTGCTCCATGCGTCGCACATCGCGGAAGGCTTCTTCGCACGCCGCGATGTAATCCACGCTACCGGAGCGCAGGCTGTGTTCGAACGCATCGAGGAACAGTTGCTTGAGCTTGGCCGCCGTGATTTCGCGCATGTGCAGCAGGTTGATAAACAGCGCGCGGAAGGTCTTCAGGCTCTGCTCGCTGGTAGAACGCAGCGGGATCAACGTCAGGTCCAGCGGGATCGACGTGTGGCCGCCCACCAGCAAACGGCGTAGTTCATCGGGCTTGAGCTCGTAGGCTTTCAGGCCTTCGCGCTCCAGGTTGGTGAACAGCTCTTTCTGCCGCAGGCAGGTGTCGTTCTTCTGGTAGTGCGCCAGGTCCAGCTTGCCCGCGTAGGCAAAGAACTGGTGGCCGAAACCGCCGCCCGGGCCGCGCCCGACCACGCCGATCACGTGCGGGCCGTGGGGCAGGGATACTTCGACGAGGATGTAGCTAGTATCGGTGGCGAAGTAGAAACGCCGGGATTGTTCCAGCGTGTACTTGCCGAAACTCATGTCCGACATGCGCGCCAAAATCGGGAACTGCAAGGCGTTGATCGACGCGGATTTACCCAGGTTGTTCGCGCCGTATACCGACAGCGGCTCTTCCAGCGGGAACAAACCCAGGCTGTAACCGGCGGTGTTCAATAGGGCGAAGCGGCGGATGCCGTAGCGTTCCTTACTCATGCGTCGGTCTCCTGTTCTTCGGCAATGGCGCGGGCCAGGGCGTCTTCTTCGCTGTCTTCGGCGAAGTCGCTGAGGTCCAGCGGGTCATCGGTTTTCAGCAGTTTTTCATCGCTGTCTTCATCGATGATGACCGGCGCCGGCAGTGGCAACACGCTGTGCACGCTGGCCGCCAGGTCGCGGTCCTGCTGCACCGACAGGCACACGTCGAGGAAACGGTGCATCGGCGGCAGGAAGCGATAGATACCGTTGTCTTCGCTGGCAAAACCCAGCTGGGTCATGCGGCGCATGATTTTTTCTTCGAGTTCTTCCTGGGTCTGCACTTCGGCCTGGATAAACAGGTCGCGGTACTTCTCCAGCAGCGACGGCAACTCATCGCGGCCGAGGCTGCCACCGTCGAGCACGGCAATCGGGTCGCGGCCCTGGTCGGCCAGATGCTCGACGATGATGAAGGTGAACAACGCCAGGCGCTGCGCGGTCTTGTTTACCTGCGCGGCGGCCACGGCGGTGTCCGGCACGAAATAGTAGAAACCGCGTGTGTCGCAGACCAGCTCAAAGCCCAAGGCCTTGAACAGCGTGCGGTATTGGTCCTGGAAGTTCGACAGTTGGGCGTACAGCTCCGGGTCGCGGCGGCTGACGTGGTAACCCTTGAACAGCTCGCGAAAGATCGGCGCCAGCTGGGACAGTTCGGATAGATCAAGATGCATAAGGTGTGCTCGCAGAATTCTCGGCGGCGTCAGAGCTGGCCGGGAGCAGGGCGAAGGAGCGCAGGCTGACCTGGTGCTCGGTGGTGTGGTAGTCGCGGCGTTCCAGGCGTTCGCGCTTGAAGCGTTTTTCGCGGGACAGCCGTGAGAACCAGTACAGCAATTCGTCGGTGGCGCCGTCCGGCTCCTGCTCCAGCAGCCAGGTCATCAGGTCCGGCATCGGCAGCGCGTCTTCGCAGCGTTCGAGCATTTCCTTGACCGTACGCGGTGCGCGCTGGGCGTCGCCTTTGTGGGATTTGTGCGCCTTGGGGAATTTTGCCGGTTTCGGCTCGAAATTCGCCAGGGCGTACACATAGGCTTCCACCTGGCTGGCACTGCCGAGAAAGGTGCTTTGCGGGCGCGTAAACATCGGCATCGCGGCCTGTGGCACCGCGTCCAGGCCTTTACGTCGAATGGCCGACAAGGCCAGCGCCGCGCCACGGGTCACGGCGTTGTGCCGGCGCGCTTCTTCACGCAGCGGCAGCAACAACTCCCGCGCATGGCGCAAGGTCAACTGGGCGCTGGTCTGCATTTCGAGGATGCGCGCGTGGGTGCGCAGCAGCATGTCGTCGTCCACCAGGTGGCCGAGGCGCTGTTGCTCGGTGAGCAGGCGCAGCAGCACGTTCTCGACCTTGCGCACGCCTTGCTCGAACGCGCCGTCGGCGTTCACCAGCTGGATCATCGGTTCGACGTATTCGTCCCAGGTCGCCAGGACCTCGGCATAGCGCTGGCGCAACGGAATCTGCCGGTCGCTGGTCTTGGCGCGGTCGGCCACGGCAGCGAGGGCTTGTTCATCGTTGGCGAGTTTTTTCAGCACATCCCGCACGCGCATATCCAGCAAGCGCAGCTGGCGGGCCAGGTCGTGGCCATCACGGATGTCGAAGGCGTCCTGGATATAACCCGCCAGGCGCTCAAGGTGGCGCAGGTAGGCTTCGATTTCCAGGCACAGGCCAAGCCGGTGCTCCTTGCGAAGATACGCCAGGAAGTCATGGATCTGTGCGTTGAGCTCGAAACGGTTCGGGCTCTTGGCGACAGGCACCAGGATGTCCAGGCGAATCCACACGTCCAACAGGCTGGTGATGTCCTGTGGCGTGCTGTCCAGTTGTTGGGCGGCCAGTTGCGCGCGCAGCTCGGCAAGGCTCAGGGTGCCTTGGTCGAAGTGTTCGCACAGAGGCTCAAGTAATGCCCAGTGTTCGGCGAGGGCGCGTAGGACGCGCTTGGGTTCGATCATGGGAGTGGCCGGCTGGTTGGCGATGAAAAGTCGCGATTGTACTGCATCAGACGGGGGATTTATCCACAGCCGGTCAGTACGCAGTGGGCGATTGTTGCCGAACAACGGTAGAATCCCCGCTCTTTACTTATCCACAAGTGGCCGAGCTGTGCTTATCGAGTCCCGACGTCGCGCTTACTTGACCGCCATGCAGGTGGTCAACTGGCTGCCCCGCACCGAACTGCCGTTTGCCGCACCCTCGCGGCCCGAGTTGTTGCAGGTGCCTGAGCCCTACGAGGCGTTCGAGTCGTCGGGCGAGGAAGCGGCTGCGCCGGTGGCCGTGGTCAAGCCTGATGCGCCGGTACGCCCTGTTGTAGAGCGCGCCAAGGTCGAAGTGCCGCGCCCGTCGCCGGTGACCAAGGCGGCCAAGGTGGCCGAAGAGGTTGCCCCGGTGGCCAAGGCGCCGGTGGTGCCGCCACCGCGTTTCGCCCTGCAATTGCTGCGGGCCGGGCGCTGCCTGCTGCTGGTGGAGTTGCCCACCGGCGAACGTTTCCAGACCCGCGACCCGGCCTACATGTTGCTCAAGGACATGCTGCGCGCCGCCGGCCTGCCCGACAGCCCGCAGATCGTCGGCGACCCGGTACGCTGGCCGTTGCTGGTGCGCGGCAACATGGACCAGGGCCCGGACGCTGCGCGGGATTTTGTGCAAGGTTTTGTGTCTGCGCGTTTGGAAGACGAACCCTGCGTGTGCCTGTGGCTGATCGGCCTGCCCGCCGTGCGCTTTGCCGGCGAAGCGAATGCTGAAGCCTGGTACCGCGAACTGCAGGTCGAGGGCCTGGGCTCGGTCTGGGCCCTGCCGGGCCTGGAATTATTAATGGAAGAGCCACAGCGTAAGGCTGATGTCTGGCAAGCCATGCGCCGGCTGATGGCGCGCTGGAAAACAACCGATGATTGAGGCTTTAACCTTTCGCCCGATGACCGAGGCCGACCTCGACGCCGTGCTGAAAATCGAATACGCGGCCTTCAGCCACCCTTGGACCCGTGGGATTTTTCTCGACGGGCTGGGTAAATACCAGATCTGGCTGATGTTCGAAGGCGAGCAGCAGGTGGGGCATGGCGTGGTGCAGATCATCCTCGATGAGGCGCATTTGCTGAACATCACCGTCAAGCCGGAAAACCAGGGGCGCGGCCTCGGGTTGGCGTTGTTGGAACACCTGATGTCCCGGGCGTATGCGGCCAGTGCGCGGGAGTGCTTTTTGGAAGTGCGCGACAGCAATACGGGCGCGTTTCGCCTGTATGAGCGCTACGGTTTCAACGAGATTGGCCGTCGTCGTGACTATTACCCTGCCGTAGGTGGCCGCGAAGACGCGGTTGTCATGGCCTGCACCCTAGTCGACTAAACACACTTTCCCCTGTGAACACGGACCCCTGTGGGAGCTGGCTTGCCTGCGATAGCATCGACTCGGTGTC
>NZ_JANLGL010000271.1:0-6440 GCF_024655625.1 Pseudomonas sp. 18.1.10 | reverse complement strand
AGCGGTGGGTCAGTGAATACATCTTTGACTGATACACCGTCTTCGCGAGCAAGCCCGCTCCCACACAAGCCCGCTCCCACATTTTCTGACCGCATGCAGTCAGTGAGTCAGGTACGCATCCCGCGCCCACTCACCAGCAGCTTCGCGCAACCGATATACAGCACCACCGTCGCCACCAGCATGAAGGTGATCGCCACGCTGATCTTGATATCCGACACGCCCAGAATGCCGTAGCGGAACGCGTTGACCATGTGCAACACCGGGTTGGCCAGCGACACGGTCTGCCAGAACGGCGGCAGCAGCGTAATGGAGTAGAACACCCCGCCCAGGTAGGTCAGCGGTGTCAGCACGAAGGTCGGGATGATCGAGATGTCATCGAAGTTGCGTGCAAACACGGCGTTGATAAACCCCAGCAGCGAGAAGATCGTCGCCGTCAGCACCACCACCAGGATGGTGACCCCGAGGTGATGCACCTGCAGGTGGGTGAAGAACAGCGATAGCAACGTCACGATCACCCCGACCATCAAGCCGCGCAGCACGCCGCCCACGGTGTAGCCGATCAGGATAGTGTGCGGCGACACCGGCGAGACCATCAGTTCTTCAATGGAGCGCTGGAACTTGCTGCCGAAGAAGCTGGAAACCACGTTACCGTAGGCGTTGGTGATCACCGACATCATAATCAGGCCCGGCACGATGTACTCCATGTAGGTGAAACCACCCATGTCGCCGATCTGCCGGCCGATCAGGTTACCGAAGATCACGAAGTACAGGACCATGGTGATCGCCGGCGGCAGCAGGGTTTGCGGCCAGATCCGGGTAAAGCGCTTCACTTCGCGATAGATGATGGTTTGCAGCGCGACAAGGTTGGGTTGCAGTTCGGAACTCATACCGCCACCTTCGCCAGATTTTTCTCCACCAGGGACACGAACAACTCCTCAAGGCGATTGGTTTTATTACGCAGGCTCAACACTTCGATGTTCTGCGTCGCCAGTTGGGTGAACAGCGCGGTGATGCCCATGGCTTTGTCCACCTGCACTTCCAGGGTGTGACCGTCCAGCAGGCGGCTCGGGTAGCCGAGCAATTGCGGCGGCGCCGACAGATTGTTCTTCAAGTCGAGCAGGAAGGTTTCCACATGCAACTGGCCCAGCAGGTTACGCATGCTGGTGTTCTCGACGATGGTGCCGTGGTCGATGATGCCGATGTTGCGGCACAGCTGCTCAGCCTCTTCCAGGTAATGGGTGGTGAGGATGATGGTGATGCCCTTCTCGTTCAGTTCGGTGAGAAAGGTCCACATCGAGCGACGCAGCTCGATGTCCACGCCAGCGGTGGGCTCATCGAGGATCAGCAGGCGTGGCTCGTGCACCAGTGCGCGGGCGATCATCAGGCGCCGCTTCATGCCGCCGGACAGCGAACGCGACGGCACGTCGCGCTTGTCCCACAGGCCCAGCTGGGTCAGGTATTGCTCGGCGCGTTCCTTGGCGATCTTCGCCGGGATGCCGTAGTAACCGGCCTGGGTCACGACGATGTCGAAGGTCTTTTCAAACTGGTTGAAGTTGAATTCCTGCGGCACCACGCCGATGGAGCGCTTGAGCGCTGCCGGGGATTTGTCCAGGTCATGCCCGAAGATATTCACCGTGCCGCTGGTCTTGTTGACCAGGGTCGAGAGGATACCGATGGTGGTGGATTTGCCGGCACCGTTGGGGCCGAGCAAGGCGAAGAAGTCACCTTCGGCAACGTCCAGATCGATACCACTCAGGGCCTGGAAACCGTTGCCGTAGGTTTTGGTTAGCTGCCGGATGGACAGAGCGGAACTCATATCGGAATACGCACCAAAGAAGGGAATAGGAAGAATAGATGAAGGCGCACGCCACGAAGTTCAACGGCGGCGCATGACAGGCATGGTGGCTGCCTGCGCCGCACAAGTACAGTCACCTGTATTAATAGTCAGTATTAAGTCAACGCGGTCATGACCGCTTTGCGGTAGGCCGGGCGTTGTTGCAGGCGTTGGTACCAGGCCTCTAGGTTGGGCATTGCAGGGCGCTCGATGGGCATTTCGAACCAGGCGTAGGCAAAACAGCCCAAGGGGATATCGCCCATGCCGATCTCGTTGCCCGACAGATACGGCTGTTCGGCGAGGGCCTTGTCCACGGTGGCGAGTGCATCGATGCAGGCTTGGCGCCCCGCGTGGATGCTGTCCCAGTTCTGTTTTTCCGCGGGGGTGCGCAGGATGCCCCAGAACACGGCCTTGAACGGTTCGGCGAGGGTGGACGTGGTCCAGTCCATCCATTTTTCCGCACTGGCCCGGGCTTTCAGGTCCGTCGGGTACCAACTGGACGCCTGCTTGGCGCAGAGGTAACGCACGATGGTGTTGGATTCCCACAGCACAAAGTCGCCGTCTTCGATCATCGGCACCCGGCCATTGGGGTTCAACGCGCGGTACTGCGGCGTGTCGACCACACCAAACGCGCCGCCCGCGTCGATGGCCTCATAGTCCAGGCCGAGCTCCTCGGCGCACCACAGTGCTTTCCTGACGTTTGACGAATTTTTACGACCCCAGATCTTCAGCATGACCGTGCCTTATTGTGTGGTGAGCGCAGCAGCATACGCCGGTTCAGGCACGGCTTAAATCGGTCTGCATGTCACCGAGCAAGGGCGGACTGTCATCGGTGAACAGGTGTGGGTAACAGCTGCGGATATGCTCGAAGAAAAACGCCTCGGGCACGTCAGGAAATTGCCCGTGGTCCACCACGTACTCCATCGAACGCTGGCCCTGGCGATTGAACGCGTGGAACACGCTGTCGTTGACCCCATCGAACTCCAGTGCCGGCACATCAAACACATTACACAGCTGCTGATTGAACGCCGGCGTGGCCTTGACCCAACGCCCATGCAGGAACAGCTCGGTGTAGCCATGCATGGCAAACACATCGCTTCTAAGCAGCGCGAGCAGGCGCGGCGTGGACAGGTGGTTGCGCACATCCGCCAGGCCGATGCGCGCCGGGATGCCGCAGTGGCGGGCGCAAGCAGCCAGCAAGGTGGCCTTGGGCACGCAATAGCTTTCGCCGGCGGCCAGGGCGAAGCTGGCGCTCAGGGTGCTGGGGTCACGGCTGAAGGTGTAGGGGTTGTAGCGAATCGCCTCACGCACGGCGTAATAAAGGCTGACTGCCTGGTCATTTAAATCCTCGCGGGTACCGCGATGCTTTTCGGCGAACTCCACCACCGCAGGGTGGTCACTATCGATGAAGCGGCTGGGACTCAGGTACGTATCCATGAGCGTTATCTCCGAAGGAAGCCTGGAGTCTAGCGACAGGCCTGCCCGAGGGATAACGACGAATCGGCCAAATCTCGTAACACCCCTATCACCCCGCTTGTTCGGATGCCGACTAAGCTCCAGGGTGGTTTCGCCCCTGGTTTCACGGAGGATTGAATATGCTGTTGTTGTGGATACTGGTTCTGGTCGCTGGCATTGCCTACCTGGCACACCGTCGCACCGCGCCCCTGCCCGCCCTGGGCGTCGTTGCCGTCTACCTGCTGGCGATGGGGGTGTGGAGTCACGCGCCAGGATGGTTGCTGCTGATCTTCTGGGTGTTGCTGGCCGCCGTTGCGGCGCCCTTGCTGCTGCCCGACCTGCGCCGCCAATACTTCACCAAACCGCTGTTCAGCTGGTTCCAGAAAGTCCTGCCGCCGATGTCCGAGACCGAGCGCGATGCCATTGACGCCGGCACGGTGTGGTGGGACGGCGAACTGTTCAGCGGCCGCCCCGACTGGGACAAGTTGCTGGCCTACCCCAAGGCCCAACTGACCGCAGAGGAACAGGCATTCATCGATGGCCCCACCGAAGAACTCTGCGCGATGGTCAGCGACTGGGAGATCGGCCAGGCCATGGACCTGCCGCCCGCCGCCTGGGCGCATATCAAGACCCACGGCTTCTTCGCCCTGATTATTCCCAAGGAATACGGCGGCAAGGGCTTTTCCGCCTATGCCCACTCCCAGGTCGCGATGAAACTCGCCACCCGCAGCGGCGACCTGGCGTCCACCGTGATGGTGCCCAACTCCCTCGGCCCGGCCGAACTGCTGCTGCACTACGGCACCGATGAACAACGCAACCATTACCTGCCACGCCTGGCCCGTGGCGATGACATCCCCTGCTTCGCCCTTACCGGCCCGCTGGCCGGCTCCGACGCCGGCGCCATGCCCGACACCGGGATCATTTGCAAAGGTGAATGGGAAGGCCAGGAAACCCTCGGCCTGCGCCTGAACTGGGAAAAACGCTACATCACCCTCGGCCCGGTCGCGACCCTGCTGGGCCTGGCCTTCAAGGCCCATGACCCGGACCATCTGCTGGGTGACAAGGAAGACCTGGGCATCAGCCTCGCGCTGATCCCTACGGATACCCCTGGCGTGGACATCGGCCGTCGCCACCTGCCCCTCGGCGCTGCGTTCATGAACGGCCCCAACTCCGGCAAGGATGTGTTCATCCCCCTGGAATTCCTGATTGGCGGCCAGGAAATGCTCGGCAAGGGCTGGATGATGTTGATGAACTGCCTGTCGGTAGGCCGTTCGATCTCCCTGCCTGCGGTGGGCACCGGCGCGGCCAAGTTCACCAGCCTGGTGACCGGCCAGTACGCCCAGGTGCGCGAGCAATTCAACGTGCCATTGTCCGCCTTCGAAGGTATCCAGGAAGCCCTCGCGCGTATCGGCGGCAACGCCTGGCTGATGGACAGCGCGCGCATGCTCACCGCCAACGCGGTGGACCTCGGGGAAAAACCCTCGGTGTTGTCGGCGATCCTCAAGTACCACCTCACCGAACGTGGCCGCGAGTGCATCAGCCACGCCATGGACGTACACGGCGGCAAGGGCATCATCATGGGCCCGAACAACTACCTGGGCCGCAGCTGGCAAGGTGCGCCGATCTTCATCACCGTGGAAGGCGCGAATATCCTCTCGCGCAACCTGATGATCTTTGGCCAGGGCGCGATCCGCTGCCATCCGTTCGTCCTCAAGGAAATGGCCCTGGCCGGCCGTGAAGACCACGACCAGGCCCTCAAGGAGTTCGACGGCCTGCTGATGCAGCACATCGGTTTTGCCGTGAGCAACGCCGCCAGCACCCTGATGCTGAACTTCGGCGTGGGCCACTTCGAGAAGGCACCGGGCAACCGCTTGAGCCAGGGTTACTTCCGCGCGCTGAACCGCCAGGCCGCTGCCTTCGCCCTGCTTGCCGACCTGAGCATGATGTTGCTCGGTGGCGAGTTGAAGCGCCGTGAACGCCTGTCCGCGCGACTGGGCGATGTACTCAGCCACCTGTACCTGGCTTCGGCGGCACTCAAGCGCTACCACGACCTGGATTCGCCGGACCATCTGCAACCGCTGTTCACCTGGGCCATGGAAGAAAGCCTGGGCGAGTCGGAGCGCGCCCTGGATGAACTGTTGAGCAACTTCCCGAACAAGGTGCTCGGCTGCCTGCTGCGGGTGATCGTGTTCCCGTTCGGCCGCCGCCACACCGGGCCGTCGGATGCGCTGGATGCCGAAGTCGCGGCGGTGCTTGGCCGCGCCAAAGGCGACCCGACCCTGGAAGAACTGCTCGCCGGCTGCTACCGCCCACAATCGGCGGACGATCCGGTCGGCGCCCTGCAACAGGCCTACGACCTGCTCGGCGCCAGCCATCCGCTGCAGAAAAAACTGCACACCGCGCTCAAGAGCGGCCAGGTCAAACCGGCCGCCGACGAGCATGCCATCGACGCGGCGCTGGAAGCGGGCGTGCTGCAACCGGCCGAAGCGCAAACCCTGCGCGACGCCGAAGCGGCGCGGCGCAAGGTGATCGACGTGGATGATTTCAGCAAGGAAGAGCTGACGCAGGCTGAGGGTAAAATCCGCTGATCCCAGCGGCCATATAAAAACGGGCGCTTGAGCTATATACTCTCGCGCCCGTTTTTGCTTTAGAGGACTTATCTCGTGTCCAACGTCGTTGCCGATCATCTCGTCTTGCTCGACCACCTGCGCAGCATCCTGGTTGCCGTCGGCGAAGCCGAACAGGTGCCCGAGGAAAGCCATACCTTGTTCCTGGAGCGCTTCGACGAACTGCGCGCCCTGCTGCCCATCGACCCGATCGAAAGCCAGTACCTGGGCCAGGACCTGATGAGCCAGGTCATCCTGCGCTACCCGCAAATCGCCCACCTGGTGCCGCGCGACCTGCTGTGGTTCTTTGGCGGTGACTGCCTGCACTTCATGCCCGATGAAGAACTGGACATGTACCAGGCCCTGGAAGAGCGTCGCTTCGAAGCCGAACAGAACGACGAACCGTTCGACTGGAACCAGGAAAAGCAACTGCTGGCCATGCCGGTGGACCAGAGCAAGCACTGATCCTTGCGGACACTGCTGCACTAACATGTGGGAGCGGGCTTGTGTGGGAGCGGGCTTGCTCGCGAAGGCGGTGTGTCAGT
>NZ_JANLGL010000270.1:0-6552 GCF_024655625.1 Pseudomonas sp. 18.1.10 | reverse complement strand
AGCGATAGCGGTGTATCAGTATCAGATGTACTGACTGACACACCGCTATCGCAGGCAAGCCAGCTCCCACATTTGTTTTGTGGTGTTCAGAAAATCTGTTTCCATATCGCGCACCACTTTGTTACCGAACGCCCCAGCATGGCGCAAAGTCATGTCGACACAACAAACATCCCCCGCGACAAAACTCCCCCGTAAGAAATTTCATCAAGCCCAGAAGCCTTAATCCCCAAGGCCTGCACGTCCTTTCCCGAAAAATCTCAACATCTCCCTCAGCAAGTTGGCCGCTTGATTGCATATGCTTGTATGTACAAGTAAAGATGTGTGCGTAAGAGTCCACATCGCACCAATCAAGTATGCGCATCGATCGCTGAGGAGTCTGAGTTGTGACCAAGCCTACTAAATACCGTGACGTAGAAATCCGCGCCGCCCACGGTAACAAGCTCACCGCCAAAAGCTGGCTGACTGAAGCGCCGCTGCGCATGCTGATGAACAACCTCGACCCACAAGTGGCCGAAAACCCGAAAGAACTGGTGGTGTACGGCGGTATCGGCCGCGCGGCGCGCAACTGGGAGTGCTACGACCAGATCGTCGAAAGCCTCACCAACCTGAATGACGACGAAACCCTGCTGGTGCAATCCGGCAAGCCGGTCGGCGTGTTCAAGACCCACAGCAACGCCCCGCGCGTACTGATCGCCAACTCCAACCTGGTGCCGCACTGGGCCAGCTGGGAACACTTCAACGAACTGGATGCCAAGGGCCTGGCCATGTACGGCCAGATGACCGCCGGCAGCTGGATCTATATCGGCAGCCAGGGCATCGTCCAGGGCACCTATGAAACCTTCGTCGAAGCCGGTCGCCAGCACTACGACAGCAATCTCAAAGGCCGTTGGGTACTCACCGCCGGTCTCGGCGGTATGGGCGGCGCGCAGCCACTGGCCGCGACCCTGGCCGGCGCATGCTCGCTGAACATTGAATGCCAGCAGGTCAGCATCGATTTCCGCCTGGCCAGCCGGTATGTCGATGAACAGGCCACCGATCTCGACGACGCCCTCGCGCGCATCGCCAAATACACCGGGGAAGGCAAAGCCATCTCCATCGCCCTGTTGGGTAACGCAGCAGAAATCCTGCCGGAACTGGTCAAGCGCGGCGTGCGTCCGGACATGGTCACCGACCAGACCAGCGCCCACGACCCGCTCAACGGCTACCTGCCCGCCGGCTGGACCTGGGACGAATACCGCGCCCGTGCCAAGACCGAGCCCGCCGCTGTAATCAAGGCCGCCAAGCAGTCGATGGCTGTGCACGTCAAAGCCATGCTGGATTTCCAGAAGCAAGGCATCCCGACCTTCGACTACGGTAACAACATCCGTCAGATGGCCCAGGAAGAAGGCGTGGAAAACGCCTTCGACTTCCCGGGTTTCGTCCCGGCCTACATCCGCCCCCTGTTCTGCCGTGGCATCGGCCCGTTCCGCTGGGCGGCGCTGTCCGGCGACCCGCAAGACATCTACAAGACCGACGCCAAAGTCAAAGAGCTGATCCCCGACGACGCCCACCTGCACAACTGGCTGGACATGGCCCGCGAGCGCATCAGCTTCCAGGGCCTGCCGGCGCGGATTTGCTGGGTTGGCCTGGGCCAGCGCGCTAAGCTCGGCCTGGCGTTCAACGAAATGGTGCGCAGCGGCGAGCTGTCGGCACCGGTCGTTATCGGTCGTGACCACCTCGACTCCGGCTCGGTCGCAAGCCCGAACCGTGAAACCGAAGCCATGCAGGACGGCTCCGACGCCGTGTCCGACTGGCCACTGCTCAACGCCTTGCTCAACACCGCCAGCGGCGCCACCTGGGTGTCGTTGCACCACGGTGGCGGCGTCGGCATGGGCTTCTCCCAGCACTCCGGCATGGTGATCGTCTGCGACGGCACCGACGAAGCGGCCGAGCGGATTGCCCGAGTACTGCACAACGACCCGGCGACTGGGGTGATGCGTCATGCCGATGCGGGTTACCAGATCGCTATCGACTGCGCCAAAGAGCAGGGCCTCAATCTCCCGATGATCAAGTAACGGCTGGCTCGGTTCCTGTGGGAGCTGGCTCGCCTGCGATGGCATCCCCTCGGTTTGACTGACAGACCGAGTCGCCCGCATCGCAGGCAAGCCAGCTCCCACAAAAGCCAGCTCTCACAGAAGCGCAATTTGTACGCTTAACAATCCACCAGAGGTTGAACCGACATGGCTGCAAATGACACCACCCCGTTGATCGAGAAACGTTCGATCGACTACATCCCGGAAGCGGAAAGACACGGTCGTCTATTGAGTCAGTTCACCCTGTGGATGGGCGCCAACCTGCAAATCACCGCGATTGTCACCGGGGCCCTGGCCGTGGTGCTGGGCGGTGATGTGTTCTGGTCGTTGATCGGCCTGTTTATCGGCCAACTGCTGGGCGGTGGGGTCATGGCGTTGCATGCGGCGCAAGGGCCCAAGCTGGGCTTGCCGCAGATGATCTCCAGCCGGGTGCAGTTTGGGGTGTATGGCGCGGCCATTCCGATCGTGCTGGTGTGCCTGATGTACCTCGGGTTCACCGCGACGGGCACGGTGTTGTCCGGCCAGGCGCTGGGCCAGTTGTTTGGCGTCAGCGACAGCGTCGGCATCCTGATCTTTGCCAGTGTCATCGTGCTGGTCACGGTGCTCGGTTACCGAGTGATTCACTTCATCGGCCGTGTCGCCAGCGTTATCGGGGTGATTGCCTTTGTGTACCTGTTCAGCCGTCTGATGAGCCAGACCGACGTGGGTGCGCTCCTGCAAATCCGTCACTTCAGCTGGAGCAGTTTCCTGCTGGCGGTGTCGCTGGCGGCGTCCTGGCAGATCGCCTTCGGCCCGTACGTGGCGGACTATTCGCGCTACCTGCCGAGCAGCACGTCGTCGGTGAAAACCTTCCTCGCGGCCGGCGCGGGTTCGGTGATCGGCGCCCAGGTGGCGATGGTCCTCGGCGTGTTTGCCGCGGCCATGTCCAACGGGCAATTCGCCGGTCACGAAGTGGCCTACATCGTCGGGTTGAGCGGTACGGGGGCCACCGCTGCGTTGCTGTATTTCAGCATCGCGTTTGGCAAGGTGACCATCTCCACGCTGAACTCCTACGGCAGCTTCATGTGCATCGCCACCATCGTCAGCGGCTTTCGTGGGCGCATGGAAGTCACGCGCCTGCAGCGCCTGGTATTCGTGCTGGCCATCGTCGGCACGGCGACCTTGATCGCGTTGCTCGGCCAGCACTCGTTCCTCGGTGCGTTCAAGTCGTTCATCTTGTTCCTGCTGGCGTTCTTCACGCCCTGGAGCGCGATCAACCTGGTGGACTACTACTGCATCACCCGCGACCGCTATGACGTGCCGGCGCTGGCCGATCCGAACGGCCGTTACGGCCGCTGGAACCTGCTGGGCATCAGCGTCTATGTGTTCGGCGTGCTGGTGCAGTTGCCGTTCATCTCCACCAAGTTCTACACCGGCCCCCTGGTGGCTGCGCTGGGCGATGTGGATATTTCCTGGATCATCGGCCTGGTACTACCCGCCGCGCTGTATTACCTGTGTGCGAAAAAATGGCACGGCAGCGTGCCCGCTCAACTGATCCTGCCAACAGAGCAGGGCGCTATACCAACAACAACCGGGCTGGCGACACAAGCCTGATGGGACGTGGACAGGGCAGGATGCCTACTGACTGCCGTAATCCATTTCAAGATTGGGAGCGTCACAACAATGAAAATGCATAAAACCTTGATGGCTACCTTGCTCTCTGCAGGTTTGCTGGCCAGCGCTGGCGCCCAGGCAGCCGGCTGGTGCGAGTCCGGCAAACCGGTGAAATTCGCCGGGCTGAACTGGGAAAGCGGCATGTTGCTTACCGATATCCTGCAAACCGTGCTGGAAAAAGGCTACGACTGCAAAACCGACAGCCTGCCAGGCAATTCCATCACCATGGAAAACGCCCTGAGCAGCAACGACATCCAGGTGTTCGCCGAAGAATGGGTAGGCCGCAGCGAAGTCTGGAACAAGGCCGAGAAGGCCGGCAAAGTCGTCGGCGTCGGCGCCCCGGTGGTGGGTGCCATCGAAGGCTGGTACGTACCGCGCTATGTGATCGAAGGCGACGCCAAGCGCAAGCTGGAAGCCAAGGCGCCGGACCTGAAAAGCATCGCCGACCTGGCCAAGTACGCCGCTGTGTTCAAGGACCAGGAAGAGCCGTCCAAAGGCCGTTTCTACAACTGCCCGGCCGGCTGGACCTGTGAGCTGGACAACAGCGAAATGCTCAAGAGCTACGGCTTGGAAAGTTCCTACACCAACTTCCGCCCAGGCACCGGCCCGGCGCTGGATGCGGCGGTGTTGTCGAGCTACAAGCGTGGCGAGCCGATCCTGTTCTACTACTGGTCGCCGACGCCGCTGATGGGCCAGGTCGATCTGGTCAAACTGGAAGAAAAAGCCGGTGTGGACAAGAGCGTGACCATCAAGGTCGGCTTGTCCAAGACCTTCCACGAGCAAGCCCCGGAACTGGTGGCCGTGCTGGAAAAGGTCAACCTGCCCATCGACCTGCTGAACCAGAACCTTGGGCGCATGGCCAAGGAGCGCATCGAATCGCCGAAACTGGCGAAGATCTTCCTCAAGGAACATCCTGAGGTCTGGCACGCCTGGGTAAGTGAAGACGCAGCCAAGAAAATCGACGCGGCCTTGTAGGTCAAGCGTGCCCGGCTACCCTGAAGGGTCGGCCGGGCGCCTGGCCACAACCCATTGGATCGAGAGCACGATATGTTTCCTGAGAGTTTTACGTTTTCCATCGCCGACTGGGTCAACGGTTGGGTGGACTCGCTGGTCACCAACTACGGCGATGTGTTCCGGCACATCTCCGACACCCTGTTGTGGGCCATCGTCAACCTGGAAGGGCTGCTGCGCGCGGCGCCCTGGTGGCTGATGCTGGCCATCGTTGGTGGCGTCGCCTGGCACGCCACGCGCAAGGTGCTGACCACGGCGGTGATCGTCGGTTTGTTGTTCCTGGTGGGCGCGGTCGGCCTGTGGGACAAGCTGATGCAGACGCTGGCCTTGATGATGGTCGCCACGGTGATCTCGGTGCTGATCGGCATCCCGCTGGGCATCCTCTCGGCGCGCAGTAATCGCCTGCGTTCGGTGCTGATGCCGCTGCTGGACATCATGCAAACCATGCCGAGCTTCGTGTACCTGATCCCGGTGCTGATGCTGTTTGGCCTGGGCAAGGTCCCGGCGATTTTCGCCACGGTGATCTACGCCGCGCCGCCGCTGATTCGCCTGACCGACTTAGGCATTCGCCAGGTGGACGGCGAAGTCATGGAAGCGATCAACGCCTTTGGCGCCAACCGCTGGCAGCAACTGTTCGGCGTGCAACTGCCGCTGGCGCTGCCAAGCATCATGGCCGGGATCAACCAGACCACCATGATGGCCCTGTCGATGGTGGTAATCGCCTCGATGATCGGTGCCCGTGGCTTGGGTGAAGACGTGTTGGTCGGCATCCAGACCCTCAACGTCGGGCGCGGCCTTGAAGCCGGCTTGGCGATCGTGATTCTTGCAGTGGTCATCGACCGCATAACCCAGGCCTATGGTCGTCCACGGCATGAGGCGAGCAAATGACTACTGTCAGCAAAATCGAAGTTAAAAACGTCTTCAAGATCTTCGGCTCCCGTTCCAAGGAAGCGCTGGCGCTGATCGGCCAGGGCAAGACCAAGGACCAGGTGCTGGCCGAGACCGGCTGTGTGGTCGGCGTGAACGACCTGTCCCTGAGCATCGGCACCGGTGAGATCTTTGTGATTATGGGCCTGTCGGGTTCCGGCAAATCCACCCTGGTACGCCACTTCAACCGCCTGATCGACCCCACCAGCGGCGCGATCCTGGTGGACGGCGAAGACATCCTGCAGCTGGACATGGAAGCCCTGCGCCAATTCCGTCGGCACAAGATCAGCATGGTGTTCCAGAGCTTTGGCCTGCTGCCCCACAAGAGCGTGCTCGACAACGTCGCCTACGGCCTCAAAGTGCGTGGCGAAAGCAAGCAGGTGTGCGCCGAGCGCGCCCTGCACTGGATCGAAACCGTGGGCCTCAAAGGCTACGAAAACAAGTACCCGCACCAACTCTCCGGCGGCATGCGCCAGCGCGTTGGCCTGGCCCGGGCGTTGGCGGCGGACACCGACATCATCCTCATGGACGAAGCGTTCAGCGCCCTCGACCCGCTGATCCGCGCCGAGATGCAGGACCAGTTGCTGGAGCTGCAAAAGACCCTGCACAAGACCATCGTATTCATCACTCATGACCTGGATGAAGCGGTGCGCATCGGCAACCGCATTGCGATCCTCAAGGACGGCAAGCTGATCCAGGTCGGCACGCCGCGCGAGATCCTGCATTCGCCGGCGGATGAATATGTGGACCGGTTTGTTCAGCGGCGGGCGGCGGTGGTCTGAGCCAAAAGGTGTGGTGCGGGTGCTGGCCCCTTCGCGAGCAAGCCCGCTCCCACATTTGGAATGCATTCCCCTGTGGGAGCGGGCTTGCCCGCGATGAGGCCAGTAAA
>NZ_JANLGL010000026.1:0-46602 GCF_024655625.1 Pseudomonas sp. 18.1.10 | reverse complement strand
CCACCGCCTTCGTAGCCTCGCTAAAGCTCGACAACTCCCACAGGGGATTGGGTTTGCAGGCTGTGTCAGGTGTACACCGCTCAAAATGTGGGAGCTGGCTTGCCTGCGAAGACGGCGGCCCAGGCGAAACCTCTGTTGCCTGAGCCACCGCCTTCGTAGCCTCGCTAAAGCTCGACAACTCCCACCTTTAACCAATCGCCACCAGGGGAAACACCAACCGAAACGAGGTAATGCCACCCGGCGGGCTGCGCACTTCGGCCTGGCCCTGGTGCAGGGTCATGATTGACTTGACGATGGCCAGCCCCAGGCCGGTGCCGCCTTCGGTGCGGGCGCGGCTGTTGTCGGCGCGGTAGAAACGTTCGAACAGGTGCGGCTGGTGTCGGGCGTCAATGCCCACACCGGGATTGCTGACGGAGATCGTTACCTGCTGCGCATACGTCTCCACCCGCAGCGAAATATGCCCACCTTGGGGGCTGTGGCGAATCGCGTTGGACAGCAGGTTGGAAAGGGCGCGCTGGATCATCAGGCGATCACCCTGGACCTGTGCCTGGCCGATCAACGTCAGGCTCAGGTGTTTGTCTTCGGCACTCAAGGCAAACAACTCCATCACCCGCTGGGCTTCATCGTTCAACGACACTGGCCCGAACGACGCGCGTGCGGCGGGGTGGCTGACCTGGGCCAAAAACAGCATGTCGGACACGATGCGCGACAACCGCTCCAGCTCTTCGGTGCTGGATTCCAGCGCGACCTTGTATTCCTCCAGCGGACGCTGGCGCGACAACGTGACCTGGGCCTTGCCCATCAGGTTGGTCAGCGGCGCGCGCAGTTCGTGGGCCAAATCGTCGGAGAATTGCGACAACTGCTGCACCCCCGCGTCCAGGCGATTGAGCATCACGTTGAAGCCCTGGGCCAATTCCCGCAGTTCCTGGGGCAGGTTGTCCAGGGCCAAGCGATGGGTCAGGTCCTGGGTGGTGACTTGGGCGGCGACGTGGCTGAACTGTTTTAACGGCGCCAGCCCGCGCTGCACCAACCACCAGGCGCCCATGCCGATCAACAGCAGCAGCAACGGCAGCGCCACCACCGTGGCGCGCAGGTAGGCGCTGAGCAGGGCCTGGTCGTCCATGCGGTCCAGGGACAGCACCACGCGCACACGCTCGCCACTGGCCAGGCGCATCAGGCTGGACGCACTGAGCACCTGGTTGCCGTCGCTGTCCTCCCAGTTGAGGTAGCCGAGGGTTTCGCGGTGCGGGTAGTCGGTGAGCAGCGGCGCCTGGGGCTTGGCGCCGACGCTCAGCAGCACACGCTCGTCGGGCGCGGTGCCGACGATGGTCAGGTAGAAGTTGTCGTGGCCGATCACCAGGTCCAACAGCGAATGCGGGCGCGCGCGGATGTCGCGGGCGTCCAGGCCCTGGGCCAGGCTGTGCTGGATCTGTTCCATCTTGCTTTCCAGGCCCTTGCGCGCGAGTTTTTCCAGCTCATGGGTCAAGGCCAGGTAAGCCAGGCTGGCCAGCAGCAGCACCAGGCCGGCGCCCATCAGGCTGACCGTCAGGCCGAGGCGCATCGACAGGCTGCCGGTTTTCATGGCCGCGCTTCCAGCACGTAGCCGACGCCGCGAATGGTGTGGATCAACTTGACCTCGCTCTGGTCATCCACCTTGGCCCGCAGGCGGCTGATGGAAACTTCCACCACGTTGGTGTCGCAGTCGAAATTCATGTCCCACACCAGGGAAATGATCTGCGTACGGGTCATCACTTCGCCGGTCTGGCGCATGAGCACCTGGAGCAGGGCGAACTCCTTGGTGGTCAGGTCGATGCGCCGGGTGCCGCGATAGGCACGATGGCGACGTGGGTCGAGTTCCAGGTCCGACACGCAGAACACTTCCGGCTGTGGGATATGTTCACTGCGCCGCAACAACGTGCGCACCCGCGCGAGCAATTCGGGAAACTCGAAGGGCTTGACCAGGTAATCATCGGCGCCCATGTCCAGGCCCTTGATCTTGTCGTCCAGGCGGCCACGGGCGGTGAGCATCATTACGCGCTGGCTGCCGTTGCGGCGCAGTTGTTCGAGCACTTCCCAGCCGTCCTTGCCCGGCAGGTTGACGTCGAGAATCACCAGTTCATAGGCGTGTTGCGCGGCCAGGTGCAGGCCGTCGATACCGTTGCTGGCGCAGTCGACCACGTAGCCACTTTCAGTCAGGCCTTGCTGCAAATAGGCGGCGGTTTTTTGCTCGTCCTCAACCACAAGGATACGCATGGGGGGTTTACCTTTTTTCCGAACAGAGAAGGGGGTCCATTTCCTTATGGAGGGTGTTGCTGGGGGAGTAGGAAAATTCTGAAGCGTGAAGTGGCTTCAGGGTCAACTGCGACGTTCTGTCGCAACTAAGAAAGTGCGCAAAAAAAACGCCCCAATGGGGCGTTAAAAAATCCATCTCTTTCCAAAGGAGCTACACAAAAGCTTCAGAGATGAATGTGCTCGGTGTTGCAAGTTGAAGCCAGTCTATAAAGTTCAACTTAACGGGAAGGTGAGGCCAATATTACAGTTTTGATAACTGGCTAGTTGTGAACAGATGTAAGTCAAGCGCGAACGAATGTAACGCCTTAGAGAATCGCCAGCGGGTATTCGGCAATCAGGCGCACTTCTTCCAGGTCCGACTCGAATGCACTGGACCGCACCGTGGCCTGGCGCAGGCGCAGCGACAGGTCTTTCAAGTGGCCACTTTGCACCACGTACTTGGCCTCGATATCGCGCTCCCAGCGGCGTTGATCGGTCAGCGGGTCGCCTGCTGCATCGCGGCGCATGTACACCGCGTTGGCGTTGCTGTAGTCGGCACCGGTACCTTTGCCGTAGCGGGCCATGAACGACAGGCCGGGAATGCCGAAGGGCTGCATGTCCAGGTCGTAGCGCACCATCCACGAACGCTCCTTGGGGGCGTTGAAGTCGCTGTACTGGATCGAGTTGTTGAGGAAGATCGAGTCCGACTGGCGCAGGTAATCGAAGTCGTCATCCCCGTTGTTGCGTTGGTGCGACACGGCCACGCTGTGGGCGCCGATCTTCACGCCGAGCCTGGCGCTCCAGATGGAGTTGTCGAACTCCCCCAGCCGCTTTTTGCCCTCATCCACCGCCTTGTAATAGTTGAAGTCGCCGAACAGCGAAACGTCATCGTTCAGCGGGTAATTGGCCGCACTGCCGAAGTAGTACTGGTCCCAGGCGTCCTTCAGGCGGCTGCTGTACAGGCTCACGCTCAGATGCTTGTTGAGTTGATAATCACCGCCGAAATAGCCGATCCACGGCGAGTCGACCTTGCCCGCATAGAACGTCGCAAAGCCTTTGTCCATGCCGCTTTCGGTGGGCTGGCTCATGCCGCTCAAGCGTCCGCCTTGCAGGCTCAGGCCCTCCAGGCTGGTGTTTTGCGCGGTGACGCCACGAAAGCTTTCCGGCAACAGCCGCGAGTCGCCGTAGGCCACCACCGGTGTGAGCGGGAATACGTCACCGGCCTTGATAACGGTGTCCAGCACGCGCAGTTTTGCGGCGCCGCCGAATTTGCTGTAGCCGGATTCTGGATGGTTGTCGCTGTCCACCGGCAGCACGCCAAACGAGCCCTTGCCGCCGCTGCGGCCGGTGCCCGAGTCGAGTTTGAGGCCGTACATGGCAAATGCGTCCAGGCCAAAACCGACGGGGCCCTGGGTAAAACCGGATTCGAATTTGCCAATGAACCCCTGCGCCCAGGCTTCGGAGTAGCCATTGCCGGTGGGGCTGGACTGGCCCTTGCGGTCATCGCGGTTGAAGTAAAAATTGCGCGCCAGCACGTTTACGCTGCTGCCTTCGATAAAACCCTCGGGCTTGTCTTCCGCGGCCACGGCGGCCAGGGGCAGCGCGGCCAGCAATGAAAAGGGAAGTGTGTAGTAAGCACTGTGCATGTTTCGCTCCTCGGTATTGGCAGTGATCGGCTTCTTATATGAGGTGGGCGTTCTTATTGATGTGGCCCGGGCTGATAGTTGCGAATCACAGATAACAGCGAAGTGGCACGCACATTACAATTTTGGAAACTTACGGCCACCTAACAAATAAGTAATGTTCTGGTGAACATCGCGTCAGGGTTCGCTCGTTACGCTAGGCACTCAACTTAGAGACGAGGAACTTCTGATGAACGTTTATAAACTTGGCCTGGGTGTATTGGCTGCAGTCCTGTCGTTCGGTGCGTTGGCCGAAGGCGGCGGCGACCGTACCTTTGCCTTGATGATGGAGCGCAATGAACAGGTCATGGCCGATTACGCCGCCCGCAACGGCAAGCCCGCGCCCGAGGTGCAGGTGTATCGCTATGGCATGCCGCTGGATATCGCCAAGGTGGTCAACGTGACGCCGCCGGTTCGCAGCTGTAATGCCGTGCCTTCGCGCATGACCTATGAAGACTCCAGCGGCAAGCTCAACACCATCGAATACCAAGTGATGGGGATGTGCCGAAACAATGGCGGCTGATGGATCGAAAAATATAGTTGGGCCTTGGGCTAAAGGGCTCTTCAGAAAAGCTTGGCAGGGCCGATGCAGGTCAGATCCTTCTCTCCACTTGACCATCGGTGCCCCATGTTCAACACCCGCTTGAAGCAGGAGCTGTCCGCTCTTCGCGAAGAACTGTCCAGCTTGCAGCAGGTCAAGGAGAGCCTGGAAAGCGAGATGTTGTGCCTGACGCTGGACCCCCAGGGGCGTATCGACTGGGCCAATGGCAACTTCCTCAAGGAAATGGCCTACCAGAGCGGCCAGCTGCAAGGCCGCGCCATTGGCGATCTGGCGCCGGCGCATGTGAAGCATGACGAGTTCCAGCAGCGCTTCAACAATGCGCTGACGCGGGGTGAGCACTTCGCCGGCACCGTGCGCCTGCTGCGCGGCAATGGCGAGGAAGCGTGGCTGCGCTCGATCGTGCAGCCGGTGCGCAGCTCCGATGGACGGATCAAGCATTTTTCGATTTTCTCCAGCGACCTGACTCGCACCATCGAGGCGTCGCGCGAGCATGAAAACCTGATTACCGCACTGGTGCGCTCCACCGCAGTGATCGAGTTCGACCTGAGTGGGCACGTGCTCACCGCGAATGATCGTTTCCTCGGTGGCATGGGTTACAGCCTGGCGCAGATCAAGGGCAAGCATCACCGCATGTTCTGCGAACCGGAGGAGTACAACAGCGCCGAGTACCAGAACTTCTGGAAGCGCCTGAACAACGGCGAGTTTGTCGCGGCGCGCTTCAAGCGGGTCGACAGCCATGGTCGTACAGTGTGGCTGGAAGCGACCTACAACCCGGTGCTGGATGCGACGGATCGCCTGTACAAAGTGGTCAAGTTCGCCACGGTGATTACCGATCAGGTCAATCAGGAACAAGCGGTTTCCGACGCCGCCAACATCGCCTACAGCACCTCGTTGCAAACCGACAACAGCGCCCAGCGCGGCACCACGGTGGTGACCCAGGCGGTGGATGTGATGCGCGACCTGGCCCAGCACATGCAGCAGGCCGGCGAAGGTATCGAAGCGTTGAATGCCCAGTCCCAGGTGATTGGCAGCATCGTCAAGACCATCAGCGGCATTGCCGAGCAGACCAACTTGCTGGCGCTCAACGCGGCCATCGAAGCGGCACGCGCCGGCGAGCAAGGCCGTGGTTTTGCGGTGGTGGCCGACGAAGTGCGCCAATTGGCCTCGCGTACCAGCAAGGCCACCGAGGAAATTGTCGGCGTGGTGCGTCAGAACCAGGACATGGCCCGCGAGGCAGTGGCGCTGATGACCGATGGTCGCCTGCAAGCCGAGCAAGGCCTGGCGTTGGCGGCGGAAGCGGGCTCGGTGATCGTCGAGATTCAGGACGGTGCGCAGAAGGTGGTCAGCGCTGTAGGACAGTTCGCCAACCAACTGTCGAGCTGAGACTAGGGCTCAGGTATCGTAGGCGCTTTCCTGCTTGAAGAGCCGACTGTCCATGAGCCCTATCCACCGTCGCCCCGTTCCGCTGTCCAAAGCCTACCGCTTGCTCAATCACGGCCCGACCGTGCTGGTCAGCGCGGCGCATAACGGCCAGCGCAATATCATGGCCGCCGCCTGGGCGATGCCGCTGGACTTCGAACCGCCGAAGGTCGCCGTGGTGCTGGACAAGTCCACCTGGACCCGCCAGTTGCTGGAAGGCAGTGGCACCTTCGTGCTGCAAGTGCCTTGCGTGGCCCAGGCCGATCTCGTACAGACCGTCGGCAATACCTCCGGTAGCGAGACGGACAAATTCGCCGCTTACGGCCTACAGGTGTTCAACGGCGAACACACCGATGCACCGCTGCTGGAAGGCTGCGTGGCCTGGCTGGAATGCCGCTTGCTACCCGAGCCGCACACTCAGGAAGCCTACGACTTGTTCCTCGGCGAAGTGGTCGCGGCGTATGCCGACGAGCGCGTGTTCAGCGAAGGTCATTGGCACTTCGAAGGGCATGATGCACTGCGCACCTTGCATCACATCGCGGGCGGTAACTTCCTGACGATCGGCGAGCCGATTACCGGGCGCCAGCTCTAAGCCCTACCAGCGCGCGTTTGCCAACGCCTCGGCAAACGCCACCAACTTCGGCGAATACTGGCGGGACGGCGGGTACACCAGCGAGATCGCCCGGCTGCGTCCGGCAAAGGCTTGCAGCACCGGCACCAGGCGCCCGGCGGCGAGATCATCGCGCACGGCAAAATCCATCACCTGGGCGATGCCAAAACCACCCACGGCGCCGTCCACCAGCGCGTCGCCGATATCAAAGATCAGGCGCCCTTCGACGCTCACGTCCTGCACCTTGCCATCAAGCATGAACTGCCAGTCCACCATGCGCCCGCTGCGCAGATTGCGCACGGTGAGGCAGTGGTGGTCCTTGAGCTCGTCGACGGTTTGCGGCGTGCCGAACCGGGCGAGGTAGGCGGGGGCGGCGACGGTGACCCAGCGCAACGGCGCCAGGGTTCGGGCGATCAGGCGTTGGTCGTGGATCTCGCCGGTACGCAGCAAGGCATCGAAGCCTTCATCGACGATGTCCACCAGGCGGTCGGTCATCACGGCTTCGATGCGCAGTTCGGGATAACGCAGGGTCAGTTCGCCGATCACCGGCATCACCACCTTGCGCCCGAACAGCGACGGCGTGCTGATCTTCAACAGGCCCGACGGGCTGCCTCGGCGGTCGAGCATCAGCTTCTCGGCCTCGGCCAATTCCGCCAGCAACGGCGCGCTGCGCTCGTACAACAACTGCCCGTCGGGCGTGAGGCTGACGCTGCGGGTGTTGCGTTGCAGCAGGCGCACGCCCAACTGGTTTTCCAGGCGTGAGATGGCGCGGGAAAGCCCGGATTGCGTCAGCCCCAGGTCACCGGCGGCGCGGGTGAAACTGCGGGTTTCGGCCACGCGGACCAGCAGGCGAACAGCGTTCAGATCCATGATTAAAGTCATTACTGAAAGAGTGATAGCCCTATTTATCATCTATCACGCATAAAACACACTGGCCGCACTTCATTTTTGGACAGGACGCTGTGATGTCTCCCTCTCGACCTTCCGGCTGGATGCTGATGCTGTTGGCCACTGCCCAACTGATTATCGCCCTCGACGCCACCATCGTGTTTGTCGCGCTGCCGCAGATCGGCACGCACCTGGATTTTTCCGCCCAGCAACTGCAGTGGGTGGTGAGCGCCTACAGCGTGGCGTTCGGCGGTTTCCTGCTGTTGGGCGGGCGCGCCACGGACCTGCTCGGCAAGCGCCGCTTGTACCGGACAGGGCAGGCGCTGTATGCGTTGGCGTCCCTGGCCGCCGTGCTGGGCGGCAGCGCGGTGTTGCTGGTGCTGGCGCGGGCGGTGCAGGGCGTGGGCGGGGCGCTGTTGTTTCCGGCGACCCTGGCGTTGATTAACACCCACTACGCCGAAGGGCCTGAGCGTAACCGCGCGTTTGCAGTGTGGAGCGCCGCGTCGGCAGCGGGCTTGGCGCTGGGTGCCTTGCTCGGCGGCGTGTTGACCCAGGTGTGGGGCTGGGAGGCGGTGTTCCTGGTGAACGTGCCGTTGGCGGGTGGCTGCGCCTGGGCAGCGCGTTACTGGATTCCTGCCGACGGCGAGCGGGCCCGTGGGCGCAACTTCGATATCAGCGGCGCGCTGACCGTGACCGTCGGCGGCACCTTGCTGGTGTTCGCCCTGGTGCAAGGCCCGGAATGGGGCTGGACGGCGCCGTCGACCCTCGGTTGCATCGCCCTGGCCGTGGCGCTGCTGGGGCTGTTTGCCTGGATCGAACACCGCGGCCGCGACCCGTTGATGCCGCTGCGGCTGTTGGCCTACCGCGAGCTGCGCATGGCCATGGTGCTGACGGCAGTGTTTATGAGCAGCTTTGGCGTGCAGTACTACTTTCTGGCGCTGTATTACCAGCAGGTCTACGGCTACAGCGTGTTGCAGGCGGGCTTGGCGTTTTTGCCGGCGACCCTGGTGTGTACGTTCGGCATCTGGCTGGCGGAGCGTTCGCTGGTCAGGATTGGACTTCGCAACACGCTGGTCAGCGGGCAATTGGCGGGGGCCGTGGGCATTGCGCTGGTGTGCTGGGCATTACCGACGGGCGTGGGATTCTGGTCGCTGCTGCCGGGGATTTTTATCTTGAGCATCGGCCAGGGCATGACGTGGACGGCGATGTGGGTGGCAGCCGGCCTGGGTATTCGCCCGGGCGAGCAGGGCGTGGCGGCGGGGATGGCGTCCACCAGCCAGCAGATCGGTGGGGCGCTGGGGTTGGCGGTGTTGGTGTCGTTGGCGAATGCCGGTGGGATTGAGTGGGCGTTGTGGTGGAGTGCGGGGATTGCGCTGGTGGGGGCGGTGGTGGCCGTTGGGTTCAGGGAAGGCGGCGCTAAGTCGAACTCGATTCTAGAGACAACCTAAAGCCAATGTGGGAGCGGGCTTGCTCGCGAAGGCGGTGGACCAGTCAACATCTCCAGCGACTGACACTCCGCATTCGCGAGCAAGCCCGCTCCCACATTTTTGATCGCATTTGCAAATTGACGCTTCAGCGGCCCAGCATCTTCACCCAACGCGACGGCGGCATGCCGTAGGTGCTGCGAAACTGCCGGGTCATGTGGCTTTGGTCGGTGAACCCGGCCGTCATCGCCGCATTCACCAGCGATTGGCCCTGGGCCAGCAGGCTGCGCACCAGGTCCAGCCGGCGCATCGTCAGGTAGCGGTAAGGGCTGGTGCCGAATAACAAGCGGAAATCCCGCGACAACGCCCAGCGGTCGCGGCCGGCGTGGTCGGCCATTTCGTCCAGGGTGATGCTGCGGCCCAGGGCGCTGTGGATAAATTCCCGCGCGCGTTCGGCGGCGACGTAGTCGAAGCTCTTGCGGCTGGTGATTACCCCGGACGCATCGCTCAGGGCTTGCGCCACGTCGTACATGGCGTCCTGTTCCTGCAGCGGATCAATCGGGCAATCCAGGCTTTGCAGCAGCACTTCGCTGGCGCGGAACAGGCGCGGGTCGGTGGTATGGCCACAGGGAATGAACGGCAATGGCTTGCCGCCGAGGATCTGTTGGATCAGCGCCGGCTCCACATAGATCATGCGGTAGCGGAAGCCTTCCTCACTGCTGGCGCGGCCGTCGTGGGTCTCGTCGGGATGAATCACCATGGTCGTGCCGGGCAGGCTGTGGGTCATGCAGCCGCGATAGTGAAAGCTCTGCACGCCGAACAACGTTCGGCCGATGGCGTAGGTGTCATGGCGATGGGGGTCGAACGCGAAGCCGGCAAAGTACGCCTCGATACGGTCCATACCGCTGGCATGCGGGGCGCGGTGCATCCAGTCGAGGGGGGAGATGGGATTGCCCATGGTGGCTTGTCACACAGTGAGGTGGAAACACGTTAACCGAGTCTGCGCTCCCAGTCTGCCGGGGTCTTGTACGATTGTGCAAGGCAGGGGCGAGGCCTATGATCGCGTTTTGTGCCCCGTGCCGATGGAGCTGCCCACAATGGATTTTTTCAACCCCGCCTATGTGGCGCCCCTGGTCTCGCTGGCGCTGTTGTGGACCGTGGCAGTCGTAACGCCGGGCCCGAATTTTTTCAATACCGCGCAGTTGGCCGCCAGCTGTTCGCGCCGCCATGGCGTGGTGGCGTCGGCGGGCGTGGCCACCGGTACGATCCTGTGGGGGCTGGCGGGAGGCCTGGGCATCAAGTCGCTGTTTACTGCGGCACCGATGCTGTACCTGGCCTTCAAGATCATCGGTGGCTGCTACCTCATCTACCTCGGCCTGAAACTGTTCAAACGCTCGGCGCCGGCCATGGGCCAGAACCTGCTGCCGGACGCGCCTCGGCGCTCGCTGTTCTCCGCGTGGCGCCTGGGGTTGCTGGGCAACCTGTCCAATCCCAAAGCGGCGCTGTTTGTCGCGACCATCTTCGCGTCCACCATGCCGCCTTCGCCATCGCCGATGTTGCTGACCCTGGCGGTGCTCACCATGGCCACCTTGTCCTTCAGCTGGTATTCCTGCGTGGCCCTGGTGTTTTCCAGCGAGCGCATGGCCAACCTCTACAGCCGTTCGCGCAAATGGCTCGACCGCTTTGCTGGCAGTTGCTACCTGTTGTTCGGCGCACATCTGGTAGCGAATCGCTGACGGCCCGTGGTAAGAAGCCATACTTTCAACAGTGAGGCTGGGTCATGAGCAAGGTGCGCGTAGGGATTATTTTTGGTGGTCGTTCGGCCGAGCACGAAGTGTCGTTGCAATCGGCGCGCAATATCGTCGACGCCCTTGATCGCACGCGCTTCGAGCCGGTGCTGATCGGCATCGACAAGGCCGGCCACTGGCACCTCAACGACACCTCGAACTTCCTGATTAACCAGGAAAACCCGGCCTTGATCGCCCTCAACCAATCCAACCGCGAACTGGCGGTGGTGCCGGGCAAGGCCAGCCAGCAACTGCTGGAAACCTCCGGCGGCGACCTGCTGGCCCATGTCGATGTAATCTTCCCCATCGTCCACGGCTCCCTGGGCGAGGACGGTTGCCTGCAAGGCCTGCTGCGCATGGCCGACCTGCCATTTGTCGGCTCCGATGTGCTCGGCTCGGCGGTGTGCATGGACAAGGACATCAGCAAGCGCCTGCTGCGCGATGCCGGGATTGCAGTCACGCCGTTCATCACCCTGACCCGTCGCAATGCGGCACAGACAAGCTTTGATACGGCGGTGAACACGCTCGGTCTGCCGCTGTTCGTCAAGCCGGCCAACCAGGGTTCGTCGGTGGGGGTGAGCAAGGTCGGCAACGCAGCCGAGTACCACGCCGCTGTCGAACTGGCCCTGGGCTTTGATGAAAAAGTGCTGGTGGAATCCGCTGTCAGCGGCCGTGAAATCGAATGCGCCGTGCTGGGCAATGACAACCCCATCGCCAGCGGTTGCGGCGAGATTGTGGTGAGCAACGGTTTCTATTCCTACGACAGCAAATACATCGACGACCAGGCCGCCCAGGTGGTGGTGCCGGCGGCGATCAGCGTCGACGCCAGCGAACGTATCCGCCGTTTGGCCATCGAGGCGTTTGAAGTGTTGGGTTGCGCGGGGCTGGCGCGGGTCGATGTGTTTTTGACCGACGACGGCGAAGTGCTTATCAATGAAATCAACTCACTGCCCGGCTTCACCCGCATCAGCATGTACCCCAAGCTGTGGCAGGCGGCGGGGATGAGCTACAGCGAACTGGTGAGCCGGTTGATCGAGCTGGCGTTGGAGCGGCATGCGGGGCGCAAGGGGTTGAAGATCAGTCGGTGATGGCTCTACGAGCAATCCACGAATACAACAACGTCCTCACCTCCTCCGGGTGATGGGTCCTTCTGCGGTAGCTGGCAAACGCCGGCGACGTGCAGTAAGTGCAGACCGCGCTGACCTCTACCTGCTCGCGCCGAACGCCGGCCGCGTGCAACAGCATCAGCGCGTAGGCGCTCAAGTCGAACCACGCGCTGCCGGTTTGGCGCGCATGGGGCGGTGCGATCTGCGGTGGCAGCAGCGGCGTCGGTTGGGCAAAGTGCCACAAGTGACCCTGATCGGCCTGGAACTGCGCGATAAAGTCGGCGCTCACCTCATAACAGCAGGGCTTGATCGACGGGCCGATAGCCACTTGCAACTGCTCGGCGCCAATCCCGTCCTCGGCAAAACGTTGCACGGCATTGGCGATGATCCCGGCTTGCAGGCCTTTCCAACCGCCATGCACCGCCGCCACTTTCTCGCCGTTGTGGGCGGCGATAAGGATGGGCAGACAGTCGGCCGTAATCACCGCGATCGGCTGCTGCGAGCCGGTGAACACGCCGTCGGCCGGCACTGTATTGCTCGGCTGATCCGCTTGCCAGTCGATCACGGCGGCGCTGTGCACCTGCTTGCAGATAAGCACGTCATCCGGGCACTGCGGGTCATTGATCGTACAAAAACCATGATCGACGCCAACGAGGGCGCCGAGGTTGTCTGCCTGTTGCACGGGGTTGTCTCCATCGCTAAAAGTTTCAGTCGCCGAGGGCTTCGCCTTCACGTCGAGGGTCCGCGCCGCCACTGAGTGACACTTTGCCCTGGGCATCGCGGGTGCGCACGATGGCCTGCACGCCACTGGTCATATCGATCTCGTTGAGGGCATGGCCCTTGTCTTTCAGAGCCTGTTTCAACCCGGGGCTGAACAAGCCCGCTTCCAGTTCGGTGGCACCATTGCGGCTGCCAAAGTTGGGCAGGCTGATGGCCGCTTGCGGGTCGAGTTGCCAGTCGAGCATCGCCACCAGGGACTTGCTCACGTACTCGATGATCTGCGAGCCTCCCGGCGAGCCGACGGTGGCCAGCAACTCGCCGCTGTGGCGGTCGAAGACCAGCGTCGGCGCCATGGCCGAGCGCGGGCGTTTGCCGGGCTCGACGCGGTTGGCTACGGGCTGGCCGTTTTCCTCGGGGATGAACGAGAAGTCGGTCATCTGGTTGTTGAGCAAAAAGCCCTGGACCATCACATGGGCGCCGAATGCCGCTTCGACCGTGGTGGTCATCGACACGGCACCGCCCTGGTCGTCCACCGCCACCACTTGCGAGGTGGAGATGCGCAGCGGCGAGCGGTCTGGGGCGTACGCCACTGCGATGCCCGCTGGTGTGCCGGGCTTGGCGATGCCCATGCTGCGTTCGCCGATCAAGGCGGCGCGTTTGGCCAGGTATTCAGGGGCGACGAGACCGGCGAGCGGCACGGGAACGAAGTCGGCATCGGCCACGTACAGCGCGCGGTCGGCGAACGCCAGGCGGCCGGCTTCGGAGAGCAGGTGCACGGCCTCGGGCGTCGGTTCCAGGCCGGCCGGTGAGGCGCTCTTGCGCGGTGTCATCGGCGCGATGGCCTGTTGCGGGTTACGCGCTTGCAGCGCCTGCAGGGTGCCGAGGATCTGCGCGATGGCAATCCCGCCCGACGACGGCGGCGGCATGCCGCAGACTTTCCATTGCTTGTAGTCGGTGCACAGCGGCGCACGCTCTTTGGCGCTGTAGCCTTGGAGGTCCGCCTGGGACAGGCTCCCGGCGTTGCCGTGGCCCTGCACCTTGCGTGCGATTTCAGCGGCAATCGGCCCGTGGTACAGCGCGTTTGGCCCTTCCTTGGCGATGCGTTGGAACACGGCGGCCAGCGCCGGGTTTTTCAATAGCGTGCCGGTGGCCTTGGGCGTGCCATCGGCATTCAAGAAATACGCCGCCATGTCCGGCGACTGCGGGATGTAGCGGTCAGCGGCAATCAGCGCGTGCAGGCGCGGGGAAATCGCAAAGCCCTGCTGCGACAAACGAATCGCCGGCTCGAACAGCGTAGCCCAGGGCAGGCGCCCGCTCTTGTCGTGGGCCATTTCCAGCGCGCGCAAAACCCCCGGCGTGCCGACGGAACGCCCGCCGATCTGCGCCTCGGCAAACCCCATCGGTGTGCCGTCGGCCCTCAGGAACAAGCGCTCGGTCGCCCCGGCCGGTGCGGTTTCGCGGCCGTCATAGGCGTGCACGTTCTGGCCGTCCCACAGCATGATGAATGCACCGCCGCCAATGCCCGACGACTGTGGCTCCACCAGGGTCAACACGGCCTGCATCGCAATCGCCGCGTCAATCGCCGAACCGCCTTGGCGCAGCATCTCGCGCCCGGCTGCGGCGGCCAGTGGGTTGGCGGCGGCAGCCATGTGGCGCTCGGCGTGACGCAGCGTGAGGTCGCTGCGATAGCCCGAGCCCAGCTCCGGTGCCGGAGGTTGTTCGGTGACTGGGCTGTGGCAGGCGGCCAGGGTGAGGGTCGCAGCCAAGACCGACAACGGCCGGCGATAAATCGAAAACACGCGCTGAACTCCGTTCATTTTGAGAATGATCTGTTGTCCTTGGGGCTTGGTGTTTTACAGGTAAATCGTGCCTTGCAGGTAGAGCACGGCGTTGCCCGAGATGATTACGCGGTCGCCCTGGAGCTCGCAGCGCAACTGGCCACGGCGCTTGCCGCCTTGTTCGGCGGTCATTTGCTGCTTGCCCAGGCGCTCGGCCCAGAACGGTGCCAGCGAGGTGTGGGCGGAACCGGTGACCGGGTCTTCATTGACGCCCACGTTCGGCCCGAACCAGCGCGAGACAAAATCGAACCGCGCGCTTTTGGCTGTCACGGCGATCCCGCGCTTGGGCAGGCCCTTGAGGCGCGCGAAGTCCGGGGTCAGCGCGGCGACCTGGGCTTCGTCGTCCACCAGCACGATGTAGTCATCGGTGCCGAAGACTTCGGCGCGCTCGATGCCCAGCGCGCTCAACATCCCCGCCGGCGGCTCGCAACGCTCCGGGCGCTTGGCCGGGAAGTCCATCGCCAGCTCGTCGCCATTGCGTGTCACCCGCAGCTCGCCGCTGCGGGTGGCAAAGCGCAGCACTTCGGGGGCGTCCGCCAACTGGTGGATCAACACCCAGGCCGCTGCCAGCGTGGCATGGCCGCACAGGTCCACTTCGACTTCCGGGGTAAACCAGCGCAGCTCATAGATATCGCCACGCGGCACGAAAAACGCGGTCTCCGAGAGGTTGTTCTCGGCGGCGATGTTGTGCAGTTGTTCGTTGGGCAGCCATTCGGTCAGCGGGCAGACGGCCGCCGGGTTACCGCCGAAGGTGTGTTGGCTGAAAGCGTCGACTTGGTAGATGTCCAATTTCATCGGGGGCGCTCCGTGTGGGGGAGGCAGGACACTAACAGTGGGTCAGTGGGGGCGTCGACGTACAGATGGCGGTTTTTTTTGAACGTATGTGTGCGGTACTTTTCCGCAGGCATAAAAAAACGGCCTACCTTTCGGTAAGCCGTTTTTAGTACTTGGTGGCTACACAGGGACTTGAACCCCGGACCCCAGCATTATGAATGCTATGCTCTAACCAACTGAGCTATGTAGCCAAGTGGCGCGCATTATTCGCGGAGAACGGGAATGCGTCAAGCGTTTATTTTTAATTTTTATCTACGCTTTCAACTGTTTAAGCGAAATAGGCTGAATCCGCGACGAGTGGCGCGGTGGGCGTTGATGTTTCTGCGCTGAAGAATTCAGGTGGAGGGAGCGGTTTTTCGGTGGGGGGCGATCGACGAGGGGCGCGGCGATGGCCTCTTGGTGCCGTTGGCGTGTGACCCGGTTGGGCAGATATCCCTGTCGCCCAACGCGTAGCCTTACTTAGGGGTGTCGCGAGTTATGGGTGACGCGCTTGAGTTGTTCGCGCGCTCGCGATAGGCGTGAGCGAACCGTGCCGATCGGGATGTCCAACACGTCGGCGGTGTCCTGGTAGCTGCCGTCGGTTTCCAGCGAGGCGTACAGTGTTTTACGCATCTCCATCGGCAGGTGGTCAATGGCGGTCAGGGTTTTCTCCAGGCGACGGTTGATTTCGAATTCCCAGTCCAGGTTACGGCTGTCCTCCTGGCCATGCCACAGCGTCTCATCGAATTCGCAATGGACCGGCTTGGCATACATGCGCCGGAAGTGGTTGCGGATCAGGTTCTGGGCAATGCCGCACATCCAGGTGCTGAGGGTGGCCTGGCCGCCGAAGCGCTCCCTATTGCGCCAGGCCTCCAGGTAAGTCAGTTGCAGAAGATCATCCGCATCCTCGGGATTGAGCACACGTTTGTGAATAAAACGGCGCAGCTTTTTTTGCTGGTCGTCCGTCAGGTGAAGCATGAATTGAGGCGAACTGCCAACAAGGTGAACCAAAGCTTCAATAGGGATACTCATGATTTTTTCCTTTGGGTAGACGCAGTCGAAACGTATCGACAGGAACCCGATAGCACTGCTTGTGCCAAATGGAAAAAAACATGTAACTAGTTGATTTATATAAATTAATATCTTGTATTGAAGCGCTTTCATGCAGTGTTTTGCACGTGTGAAAACAGAGCGTTTGCAAGTATTTTCAAACTCGCAGTGGCATTGAATCTCGATGGAACCACATGGGCCGGTCTCGCCACACAAGGAAATACTCTTCCTGAACGGGCCTGCCCATGAAAGTCGAATCCCATAGCGATGTGCAAACAGTCCAACACTTGGATAAACCTGTTGTCAGCAATGCTTCCGTGCCCGAGCCGGCGAAGGGGAGTGATGAACTGGCCCTTCTGTTCAATCAGGAAGTGGAGCTCAATAAGCTCCCGCTGGCCCAACGACAGATGGGGTTGCGCGTGCCTCCAGCGGAAAAAATGGTGCAGCTCTATGACCAATTGGGTCATCCGGCCCAGGCAAGCATGGCCTCCATTTCGCGTCTCATCAGGATGCTGTTGCTGCAAAAAGCGAATATCGACGAGTTGCTCGCAGAGGTGGGTGGGGATCCGGCGCGTGCGTTTGTGGTGCTCAAGCATGTGGCTGCCCACGCGGACGCTGAAGCGCGTCGCCCTGAGGCCGACGCGGCACGCGCAGCTATTGCCAACCTGGAGGCCAAATACGAAAGGGAGATTCTGGCTGGCCTGAACACCGCCCGCTCATTGCAGGCGGCCAGTGTCGATCCGCAGGAGCGCCAAGCACTGCGGTCGCTCTACTACGCCAGTGTGGTCACGCGCCAATCCCTAACGACGATGATGCAAACCTTACTGGGTGTGTACGGCGGCGAGCGCTTCCACGAGGGGCTCAATGTGATGCGTAAAGCCTTGGTGGACGATATCGCCGCCAAGAAGTCATCGATGGACAAGCCACTGTTGCATTCCTTGCTGCTGGGCCTGCGAAGCTGTGGGCAGTTGGGCTCAGTGTTAGCCGGATGCCTGGCGTTGAAACTGCGACTGGGCATTGAACAGGAGGCCGTTACCCTTCTGCAGCGCCTGCTCGGATATGCCAACAGCGGTATCGCCGCCGAGGAAATCTTGCTGCTTGGGCAAGAGATGGGAGGCAGTTTGCGCCCTCGAAGGCTGGTAGCTCTGAACGCGCTTTTCCCTCTGTTCCGGGAGCTACCTATGGCCTTGTGGCCTGACAGTCGAGTCCGCGAGGAAACCTTGTTCACGTTTATCGCGTTGATGGATGAACTGAACCGGAGCGACGGTGGCACCCAGCGGTTTCCAAACATGGCAGGGGCCTGACATGCCTCTACTGTCGTCCATCAATGGCTTGCTGCTCAAAGTGGCGCAGCGAGCCGAAGTGCTGGGCGCCGTGGTGGTCATGGCCATTATCTTTATCTTTATCGTGCCACTGCCGACCTGGCTGGTAGATATTCTGATTGCGCTCAATATCTGCATATCTTGCCTGTTGATCGTGCTGGCGCTTTATCTACCGGGCCCTTTGGCGTTCTCGTCGTTCCCGTCGATCCTGTTGCTGACCACCATGTTTCGGCTGGCACTGTCGATCGCGACCACGCGCCTGATCCTGTTGGAGCAGGACGCCGGTGATATCGTCGAGGCGTTCGGTAATTTCGTGGTGGGGGGAAACCTGGCGGTAGGGATGGTGATCTTCCTGATCCTGACCCTGGTCAACTTCCTGGTGATTACCAAGGGTTCGGAGCGGGTCGCCGAGGTCGCGGCGCGGTTCAGCCTGGATGCCATGCCGGGAAAGCAAATGTCGATCGACAGCGATTTGCGTGCCGGGCTGATTGACGGCATTCAGGCGCGTGACAAGCGCGATCAGCTGTCGCGTGAAAGCCAACTGTTCGGGGCCATGGATGGCGCCATGAAATTCGTCAAGGGCGATGCCATCGCCGGTTTGATTATCGTCGTGGTGAACCTGTTGGGAGGCTTTTCCACGGGCATGTTCCAGCACGGCTTGAGCGCTGCCGACTCCATGGCGTTGTACTCGGTACTGACCATCGGTGATGGCCTGATTGCACAAATTCCAGCGCTGCTGATCTCCCTGACTGCCGGCATGATTATTACCCGCGTGGCGCCGGACGGGCGCAAAGGCATCACTAACATGGGCGCCGAAATTGCCCGGCAAATGACCAGCGAGCCGAAAAGCTGGGTGATTGCGTCGGTGGGGATGCTTGCGTTTGCTGCAGTACCTGGCATGCCTACCCTGGTGTTTATCCTGATTGCGCTGATAACCGGCAGCCTGGGTTACTTCCTGGTGCGCCAGCGTGCCCGACAGGAAAAGCCCTCCGATGAAGCCGCCACCGCCGTGCGCCCCGAAGAGAACGGTAAAGAGGACTTGCGCGGATTTGATCCGTCGCGCCCCTACCTGTTGCAGTTTTCCCCCGTCCTGCGCGGGACGCCCGAAGTGACGGATCTGATTCATGGGATTCGCCAGGCCCGAAACTCGCTGGTCGCCAACATTGGCCTGACATTGCCGCCGTTCGAAGTCGAACTCGATGACGCCCTGGCCGACGATGAAATGCGCTTTTGCGTACATGAAGTGCCCATGGTCAGGGCGTCGGTGGTTGGTCGTGTGGCCGTTGCGCGAAACGTGCTGACGGTTGAGCCTGAGCACGCCATACCGGGGCTGGTCGAGCGGGATGAACAGGATTGGCTCTGGCTGCCTCCTGATGATCCGTTGCTTGATGATCCGCAACTGGAGCGCTTCACTGCCACGAGCCTGATTATCGAGCGTATGAAGCAGGCAATGATGCTCAGCGGGCCCCAGTTCCTGGGGATTCAGGAGAGCAAGTCGATCCTGAGTTGGCTGGAGCAAAACCAACCGGAGCTGGTGCAGGAACTGCAGCGCATTATGCCGCTGTCGCGTTTTTCAGCGGTGTTGCAACGCCTGGCCAGTGAAGGTGTACCCCTGCGGGCGGTGCGGCTGATCGTCGAGTCGTTGATCGAATACGGGCAGCATGAACGTGAGCCGGAAGCCCTGGCCGACTATGCGCGCATTGCCCTCAAGGCGCAGATCTACCACCAGTACAGCGAGGACGACGGCCTGCATGCATGGCTGTTGTCGCCACAGAGCGAAAACATCCTGCGCGAAGCCCTGCGCCAGACCCAGACCGGGGTGTTCTTTGCGTTGGGCGAGGACCACAGCGCGGTGCTTATCAGCCTGCTCAATCAGGCCTTTGTCTTAAGGGCCAAGACCAAAAGCGTGATGTTGGTGGCGCAAGACTTGCGCAGCCCCTTGCGCACCTTGTTGCTGGAAGAGTTCAACCATGTGCCGGTGCTGTCTTTCGCTGAGTTGGGGAGCAGCTCCAAGGTCAAGGTGTTGGGGCGCATTGACCTTGGTCAGGAAGCGTTGATGCGGGGTGCAGCGGCATGACCCCACGGCCATGGTCGGTTGGAAGGAGGGCTTGGTGATGTTCGAGTTGCGGGTGCTTGATGGGCTGCGGCAGGGCGCCGCGTTACCGTTGTTCGGCGAACAGTGGAGCATCGGTGCCCAGGCAGACGCTGACTTGGTGCTGAGCGATCCAGAGGTTGCCGAACATCATGCTCTGCTGCGGTTTTTCGACGCCAACTGGTCGGTGCAGGCCCAGGCGCAGTTGGTGTACGCAGCGGATGGCCAGGCCAGGGCGCAGATCCCGCACCTGGCGTTGAACGTTCCCTTCCTGGTGGGCGGCGTACGTCTGTGTGTGACCTTGGCGGAGCAGCCGTGGCCCCAGCCAACGGCCCCGGTATCCGTAGCGTCGTCGCCATCGCCGGATGAACCGGCGCGGGCGCTGAAGTTATCGTCCATCTCACCCATCCAGCAAAAGCGCTTGATTAGCCTGGTGCTGGTGATGGCGGTGGTCATCGCGGTGGTGGGCATGGCCTCCACAGGGGAGCACGAGGCGCAGGCTTCCCTGATGCCCGCGGTGGTGAACAAACACGAATTGGCTTCACCGTTTGACGTGCGCCAGCAGTTGCTGAAGATGCTCGGCGAGCGTGAGTTGAGCCAGCGGATCAGCTTGCAAGTAATCAATGGCCAAGTTGTGCTCAGTGGGGGCGTGTCCCAGGACGATGTGGAGTTGGTGGCGCGGATGCTCAGTCGTTTTGGTGAGCAATTTGACAGCGCGGTACCGGTTATCAGCCGTGTGCGTGTGCGCGATGATGCATTGCCGTTCAGGATTGTGCAGATCATCGGCGGGCCGAACGGTCACGTGGTTCTGGAGGAGGGCAGCCGACTCTTTGTTGGCGATCAGGTGGAAGGGCTGCGCCTGGTACTGATCGACAACAGCAAGGTGGTGTTTGATGGCACGCAGCGTTACGAGGTGCACTGGTGAGTACGCCATTGCACGTGCGCCTCGACGCCTGGCAACAGCGTCAGGCCCAGGCGCTGGGCAGCTTTGCGCCGGTGGCGATGCGCGGTCGAATCCAGCGCGTCAACGGCATGCTGCTGCAGTGCCGGCTACCTCAAGCGCGCATCGGCGACTTGTGCCGGGTCGAAAAAACGCCGGGTGACTACATGCTCGCCGAAATCATCGGCTTCGATCAGCAAGATGCGGTGCTAAGTGCCCTGGGGAATCTGGAAGGCGTGCGCGTGGGGGCCAGTGTCGAGCGCCTGGGCGTATCGCATCGGGTGCAGGTCAGCGCAGCGCTGTTGGGCCAGGTGCTGGATGGTTTCGGACGGCCGATCACGGGGCAGGGGGCCAGTGCGTTTGTCGACGCCGAGCTGCCGGATACCAGTGCGGTGTTGTGCGAAGCGCCGTTGCCCACCGAGCGGCCGCGGATCAACCGTGCGCTGGCTACCGGAGTACGTTCCATCGATGGATTGATGACGCTCGGTGAAGGCCAGCGCGTCGGTCTGTTCGCCGGGGCCGGCTGCGGCAAGACGACCTTGTTGGCCGAGATCGCCCGTAACGTCGAGTGTGATGTCATTGTGTTCGGCCTGATCGGCGAGCGGGGTCGGGAATTGCGCGAGTTTCTCGACCATGAGCTGGATGACCAACTGCGCGCCAAAGCGGTACTGGTGTGTGCCACATCTGATCGCTCCAGCATGGAGCGCGCCCGCGCCGCGTTCACCGCCACGGCATTGGCCGAAGGTTTTCGGCGCAAGGGGCAACGGGTGTTGCTGCTGATCGACTCCCTGACCCGTTTCGCCAGGGCCCAACGCGAAATCGGCCTGGCTGCCGGCGAACCCCTGGGACGCGGTGGCCTGCCGCCTTCGGTGTACAGCTTGCTGCCACGCCTGGTTGAGCGCGCCGGGCTGACCCGCGAGGGTGTGATCACGGCCATCTACACCGTGCTGATCGAGCAGGACTCGATGAATGACCCGGTGGCCGATGAAGTACGTTCGCTGCTCGATGGCCATATCGTGCTGTCACGCAAATTGGCCGAGCGTGGGCACTATCCGGCGGTGGATGTGCTGGCCAGCCTTTCACGAATATTGACCAACGTCGCCGAGCCTGAAGATATCCGCGCGGGTACGGCGTTGCGCCGTCTGTTGTCGGCCTACCAGCAGATCGAGCTGATGCTCAAGCTGGGGGAGTACCAGCCTGGCAGCGATGCCCTGACTGACCTGGCAGTGGACAGCCGCCAGGCGGTGGACGGTTTCCTTCGCCAGGATTTGCGTGAGCCCACGCCGATGGCGGCCACGCTGGAGCAACTGAAGGAGCTGACGGCCTATGTCCCATTCTGATGTGCTGCTCGGTGAAGTGGAGACGCTACGGCGTCTGCGCAGGCACAGGGCCGATCGGGCCGAGCGTGCCCTGCGCGAGGCGAAACGAGAGCAGCAGGCCCTGCTTGTTCACATCCGGCAGGCCCAGGATGCACTTGAGCACACGCGGCAGGAGGAGGCCCGGCAAAGTGCTCAGTTGCTCAGCCAGCACCAGGGCCAGACGCTGACCTTGACGGGTCTGAAATCCTGGCGCGCACAGGAGCACTCTTTATCTGCCAGCACCCAGCGCGAAGAAGGGCAACTCGAGGCGTTGCGCAACCAGCGGACAGAAAAGGAACACCGGGTTGGCAGTGCCCAGAAACAGGTCACCGAATGCCTGCGGCAGGTGGAAAAGCTTCAGGAGCTCTCTCTTTTACTGGCACAGGAGCCGACATGACCCAGGTAGCAAATAAACCGACCGAGCGTCCACGCCTGCGTGAACCACGGGATGAGCGTGAACCGGGCGCGGTGGGCGTCGTGCCCTGGGAGCAAGGGCGACTGTTCGCACGGTTGTTTGCTGATGAGCGGGAGGGCGGTGGAGCGGGAGCCTCCTTATCGGCGAAAAAATCAGCAGCGGGTGTCGCCCAGATCGAAGCGCTCGCCGAACAGCTGGGGCCGCGTGTGCTGGCCGGTTCGCAGTGGCCGTTGCAGGCGGTGCTGTACTTGCCACGCCTGGGCCGGATCAACGCCAGCGTGCGCCGGGAACAAGGCGCCTGGGCCATTGAGCTGGAGGCGGAACACGACGCCACCGCGCGCTGGCTCAGCGGCGTACGGCAACAATGCGAGGGCCGCTTTGCGCAAACGTTGGGGCTGCCGGTCAACCTGGTTCTGCCAAACGTCGGTAAACCATGATCGTACCGATAGTGACATTGCCTTCGATCAAGGGCGACGTGGTTGCCGCACGCCACCGACTGGGCCGCGGCCTGCACCTGCCGTTCAAGGTCGTGGGGCAGGCCGGGGAGTTGCGGCTCGAGCCTGGACGTCCGCCATCTGGCGGCGAATCGCTGTGCTTCGACACGCAATGCGGTGTGCTGGCGCTCGCTCAGGCAGGGCCGTTGCTTAGCCTGCTGGGGGAGTGTCCGGTGACCTTCGCTGGGGCTGGTGACGACCCGGACTCCTGGTTCTGGGCGTTGTTCCAGTATCACCTGAGCCCCGAAGTACGAGCGCTGTTGGGTTATGTGCGGTTGCTGCACGCCGAGCGACCAAAGGGCTTTGGCTGCCGTCTCACCGTGACGCTGGGGGCGTCCCGGGTCGAGGGGTATGTGTGGCTGAGTCCGGAAAGTTTTTTTGCGTTGCATGAAGCGGGGGCCTGGCAGGCCTCGGCTGCACCGCTGCCGTTGTCGTTTCAACTGGCAATTGACGTGACTCTTGGGCGGTTGCGGTTACCCATCGTACAGGCTGGCAGCCTGCGAGCCGGCGATGTGCTGGTGCTTGAACAGACTGCTTTCCAGGCCGGGGGCAGCGGTTATGTGCCGGTCGGCAGAAAGCGCCTGCATGGCGGTATTGACGATGACACCGGATGGTTACGTTTCATTCTTACTTCTATCGAGGGCACGTCCGTGGACGAAGATCTAGCTGTACCTCATTACTCGGGGCATGAAGACGATGAACCCGTCATGGATGTATTCGGCCCCGAGCCTTTTGATGAATTAAGCATGGCGCTGAGCGTACGCTGCGGAACACTGAACTTGACCTTGGGGGAGTTGCGTAACCTCGCGCCCGGCGCGGTGCTGGGTATTGCCGGTTTCGCCCCCGGCATGGCAGGCCTGTATTACGGCGATCGGCCCATTGGCCAGGGGCAGTTGGTGGAGGTCGACGGGCGCCTGGGGTTGCAGTTGTCCCGGGTGGTGTTCGGTCGATGATACTTCAAGGGCTGGACCCGATAGTCCTGGCGATATTTCTGGGGGCGCTGTCGTTGATGCCCATGCTGTTGGTGGTCTGCACAGCCTTCTTGAAAATCGTGATTGTGCTGATGATTACCCGCAATGCCATCGGCGTACAACAGGTCCCGCCGAGCATGGCCATCAACGGAATCGCCCTGGCGGCCACCCTGTTTATCATGGCGCCGGTGGGGTATGAGATCGCCGAGAGCGTCAAGGCTTCGCCCCTGGACATGAGCAACGTGCAAACGTTTCTGGATACCGGTAATGAGGCCATCAAGCCCTTGCGCGCCTTCATGCTGCGCAATGTGGATGCGGATGTGCTGACCCATCTACTGGAAAACACCGCACGTCTGTGGCCTGCGAAAATGGCGCAGGAGGTCCAGCGTGAGGACCTTATCCTGCTGATTCCGGCCTTTGTGCTATCGCAATTGCAGGCGGGGTTCGAGATCGGCTTCCTGATCTACATCCCCTTCATCGTGATCGACCTCATTGTTTCCAACCTGCTGCTGGCGCTGGGCATGCAGATGGTCTCGCCGATGACCATTTCCCTGCCGCTCAAGCTGTTGCTGTTCGTGCTGGTGTCTGGCTGGTCGCGGTTGCTCGACAGCCTGTTCCTTTCTTATCTCTGAGAGGCGTATGGAACCTATCGTGCTATTCAAGCAGGGCATGTTGCTGGTGGTTGTGCTGTCGGCGCCGCCGCTGATCGTGGCGGTGGTGGTCGGGGTGCTGACCTCCCTGGTACAGGCGTTGATGCAGATCCAGGACCAGACATTGCCCTTCGGCATCAAACTGGTGGCAGTGGGGATCACATTGATCCTGACAGGCCGCTGGATTGGCGTGGAGTTGATCCAGCTGATTAACCTGACGTTTGAAATGATCGGCCGTTCGGCCCTGAACTGAGGCCTGACCTGTGCTGCTTTATCTTGAATATTTACCCAGCCTGATTATCGGCATGGCGCGTATCTACCCCTGCGGCATCCTGGTGGCGGCGTTCTGTTTTCAACACGTGCGCGGCCTGCCCCGGCACACCATCGTGATGGTCATGGCGCTGCTGCCCGCTCCGGGCATTCACGCAGCTCTGGCGGGGCAGGACATTTCAGCACTGATGATCGGTATGCTGGTGCTTAAAGAGGTGGTCCTGGGATTGCTGCTAGGGGTGTTGTTGGCGATGCCGTTCTGGATGTTCGAATCGGTGGGCGCGCTGCTGGACAACCAGCGTGGAGCCTTGGCCGGTGGCCAGTTGAACCCGTCACTGGGGCCGGACGCGACACCGATCGGGCACATGTTCAAGCAGCTGGCGATTTACCTGTTGATAGTCATCCTGGGGTTGGGCGCGTTGACTCAGGTGATCTGGGACAGTTACCTGATCTGGCCACCCACCGTGTGGTTTCCGCTACCCGCCGCCGAGGGCATGAGCGTATTTGTCGGGCTGCTGGGTGACACGTTCATGCACATGATGCTCTACGCAGCGCCCTTTATTGCCGTGTTGTTGCTGTTGGAGTTCGGCATTGCGTTGCTGGGTGTCTATAGCCAGCAATTGCAAGTGAGTACCTTGGCGCCGCCGGTCAAATGTCTGGCGGGAATTGGTATTTTGTTGCTGTACTTTGCCTTGTTGCAGGACCTGATTGTCGGGCGCATGAGCCAGTTGGGTGACCTCAAGCACTACCTGGGGCTTTTGTTCAAGGTCCCGGCGCCGTGAGTGATTCGGGGGAAAAAAAGCACCCGGCGTCCGCCAAGAAACTGCGTGACCAACGCAAGAAAGGTCAGGTCTCGCAAAGCCAGGATGTGAGCAAACTGCTGGCGCTGACGGCGATCAGTGAGGTCGCCTTGTTCACGGCCGAGACCAGCCTGCTGCGCTTTCAGCAACTGCTGGTGTTGCCGATGTCACGCTTGAGCCTGCCGTTTGTGCGGGCGCTGGAAGAGGTGCTGATGGAGGGCCTGGTCATGTTCTTCTCGTTCTCTCTGTTGATGGCCGGGCTGGCGATTGCCGCGAAGCTGATTGGCAGCTGGATGCAGTTCGGCTTGCTGTTCGCCCCGGACACGCTGAAACCGGATTTCAATCGCCTCAACCCGATCAGCCAGATCAAGCAGATGTTCTCTGCGCAGTCGCTGATGACGCTGCTGATGAGCATCGCCAAGGCGTTCCTCCTGGGCCTGATTGTGTATGTGGTGGTCTGGCCCTCCTTGGGGACGTTGATAAACCTTGCCAACAGCGATCTGCCAAGTTACCTGCTGGCGCTGATCGCGTTGTTCCGTCACTTGCTGCATGCCTGTCTGGGGCTGTTGCTGGTGTTGGCGCTGATCGATCTGACCTTGCAGAAGTATTTCTTCGCCAAGCGTATGCGCATGACACAGGTTGAGGTCACGAAGGAATACAAGGACATGGAAGGCGACCCCCATGTGAAGGGCCAGCGCCGCGCATTGGCCCAGCAATTGGCCCAGGAGGAACCCAAGGTCAAGCTGCCCAAGCTGGAGGAAGCCGACATGCTGGTGGTCAACCCGACACACTTTGCGGTCGCCCTGTATTACCGCCCCGGCGAGACGCCGTTGCCATTGCTGATTGGCAAAGGGACGGACGCTGAGGCCCGTCAATTGATTGCCCAAGCGAAGGCGGCCGATGTGCCGGTGGTCCAGTGTGTATGGCTGGCCCGCACGCTCTACACCAACCGGCTCGGCATCAGCATTCCTCGCCAGACGTTGCAGGCCGTGGCGTTGATCTACCGCACGTTGCGTGAGCTGGACGACGAAGCCAAGCGCGAAACCCTGGAGCTGCCGGAGCTGGAGCGGCGCTGATTAGCTGTTGGTGTGGGCGTCCAGGGCCTCAAGGTTGGCCAGCGCGAGTATCCGGCTGAGGATCTTGTCGGCGGTCTTCTGCGTTGTCGGCAGTGCATGCCAGATCACCAGTGCGTTGTCGGCATCGAGGTAGGCAAAGCAGCCATCGAAGATCTGGGCCTGCTCAAAGCGCCTCTCTAGTACCCTCTGCAATTGTTTGGCTTGCAACGCTTCGCGCGCGACGCGCAGCGCTAGCCCCTGGCGTTCGACGTACACTTTGATGCCGGGAGCGAGCGGCAGGTGAGCGGCAGTGCCGCTCACCACGTTCTCCAGAAATACCTGACGTTGATCGGAGGGCATTTACGCGGTACTCATCGTTCCAGCGATATGGTCTGGTAGTCCGCGCGCTCTCCGGCCGGGCCGGGCTCTGCGCGCATCTGCGATGGCCACCAGATCACCATCTTATCCGGGGTCGACTGGGGGCGTGAGCAGGAGTCACCTTTGCACGTTGGGGTACAGCCAGTGATGAGCAACACCAGGCCGGTCAGGGTGACGCATAGCAATGGGTGTTTCATGGTCGGACCTTCTGAAGAGGAGTAATCAAGGTGGGGCGGGGGACGCTCAGGTGTTCATCCTTCACCACTGGCCGCATGGCGATAAATACCTCGGCTTCCTCTCCAGGCTTCAGCCAGGCGCGCGGCCAGACGGTGACGGCCAGGGTCTGCGAGTTGCTGCATTCTTTTTCGTCGATGCGCACATTGCGGTTGAACGTGTTGCGCAGCACCACGACCGCGACGTTGTATTCAGGGCCTGCGTACCACTGGCTGCGCTCGGCGCTCAACGCCAGCAAGTCGCGGGTACTGCACAGTGTGTTCAACCCCAGGGGCATGGGCGCCAACTTGAAAGCCTTGGGCACTTGCCCCGTCACCAGGTGCGCCAGGGTGCTGATGATGTCGCTACGCTTTATCACGGGCTGGTGAGGGGCGTATCGCCGGGCCAGCGGTGTCAGGGCGGCCTGCAATTCGACTTGGTCTGCCTGGGGCAAGTAGCGGGACGGGTCGGCTTGGTCGCCGATAACGCGTGGGGTGATGATGAACAGGCGTTCACGCCGATTGTTCTGCCTTTCGCTCGAGGAGAACAATGCCTTGCCCAGCAGCGGAATATCGCCCAGCAGCGGCACCTTGTTTTGCTTGTCGGTACTTGCCGTGACGTGGAAGCCACCCACCACCATCGAGCGCTTCTCCGCCATGACGGCCTGGGTACTGACGTTGCCGCGGCGAACATCAAGGTCTTTGAGGTCGCGTTCGGGGTTGGATTCGTCGAACGTGCCGTCCTCGATATCCACGGCCAAGTGGATCTGATGGCCTCCACGGCTGGTAATGACGCGGGGCACGACCTGGACGCTGGTACCCACGGTGACCGGTAGTATGGTTGCGTTCTCACGTCCGGGGGTCAGGTATTGAGTTCGGTTGAAGTCGATTACCGCCGGCTGGTTTTCCAGGGTGAGCACGGAAGGGTTGGACACCATGGTTGCCAGCCCCTTGGCTTCCAGCGCTCGTATATCGGCATAGAAACGGTCGCGATTATTAATCGACAACTGCTGCGATGTGCCCGGTGCCACATTTGCGTGACCACGGAACCGGCTGTTCTGAAACCCCCAGGTCACACCGAACTCACGCAATTGCGTTCGCTCGATATCAAGAATGATCGTATCGATTTCCACCAGTTTGCGTGCGACATCGAGTTGAGCGATCAACTCGCGGTACATGGCCTGGCGCTCTGGCACGTCATAGATCAACACCGCGTTATTGCGTACATCGGCTTCGACACGAACCCGGTTGGTGGGTGTCGGCGCGCGTGGGGTGAGTGTCGCGCCACTGTCCAACGGCATGATATTGCTGTTTGAACCGAGCATCTGCCCCAGCAAGGGATTGCTCAAGCGGGGAGCGCTCGGCGTGAGAGGGGCGGGTTGTGAGGAGGAACGCGGGTTCATCGCCGAGGTCATCGCATTGGAGCGCGGCTCCAGCAACCCTCTCAAAATGCTGGCAACGCCCGGAATGGTCAGCTTTTCACCGCGATAATCCAATGGGCGATCCGCTGCACTGGCGAACTTCAGCGGGAAACTCAGCACAGCCTGCATTTCATCCGCTGAGCGGCGCTGGCTGCTGAACTGCTTGATTTGTTCGATATAGCGCCGGGGACCAGAGACCAGCACGACGCCATCCTCGGGCAATTCCCCCCAGCCGAAGCGACTATCGAGCAGGCCAATATCGGTGAGGGCCTGCTTGAGGTCGGCAATGGTTTCGGAGGAAACCTCCAGGCGCGCGGACTCTTGTTGGTCCAGCGTGCTGATGTAAAGCGTGTTGTTGTACATGTACCACTGGAAGCGGTGCTCTACTCCCAGGCGGTCGAGCAATGACTGCGGGGTATTGGCGCGTATCTTGCCATTGACCGTGCCCTCCAGCAGACCCTCTATTTGCAATTGTGCGCCGAAGGTCTTAGCGAAGTCTTCGAGTACGTCCCGCACTGGCTTGTGCTCGGCTTCATAGGCGTAGGCGGTGTTTTTCCATGCGGGAGGGATGGCGGCCAACGCGCTTTCTGCTGAAACCAGTAGCCAGGAAAACAGGAACATTTTCCGCCAATGGGCTCTTTTGGCTAACCCCCCGGGCCAGCCAAGGCACAAGCGGTTAACCTTATGGGTCTTGTTAGGCATAGACAGTTCTCTTATTTGTACGAGCGTAAACGCAGCGGAGTGGGTTTGAGGGGCGGGGCTGGGCGAGCAAGGCGTGCAACGATTGCGCGCCATGTGTCGCGTTGGTTGAGTAAAACCTCCAGGCAGTGGAGCACGTAGGCTTCTCCACGGTCGGTGCGCAGGCTTTGAATCAGCCATAGCGCACCTGTGCCAGCTTTCTGGGCCAGTGCACCCTGGAAATGGCTCAAGCTGGCTGCGCCCAGGCGCAGCCAGCCTTGCAAGGCTGGGTTATCTGGCAGAGTTGAGGTCAGTTGAACGCCCATTAACACAATGTCTCCCTGACGCTGCAGGGTGACTTCGTCTTCGCCTTCAAACAGGGCGATTTCCCGCCCACCGTTGCTCAGCCAGTCACCCACGAGCACTTTCATTTACGGAAAGCTTTCAATAGTTGTTTTGAGTATTTGGTTGACCGTTTTGTTGAAATCGTTATAAAGCATGAAAGTTGCCTCTCTGCGTTCTACTAAATGGAAGAAAAAATCGCTGTCTCCGGCGGCCAGGCTTTCTTCAAAGCCGGATTCGTAGTCTTTATATGCAGAAGTTTTATTTCGGGAAACCTGATGAGTTTGCTCTTTGAAGAAGTCCATGGTTTTTTCTCCGCGATCTATTGCTGATGAATGTATTAAACAGCCAGCGCTTAATGCTGAATATAAATAAAGTCTTCGTGTTTGTAGGATTAGATCTCAATCAAACTTTCTTTGACCGGGTTGGGGAACGTCTCGAGCATGGCGTCCCAGCTGATACGGAAGTCTCCTTCATCTGTTTTCAGTACGAGCGTCTGGGGATGAAGAGTGTCGTCGGCGTTTAACTTCCAGAATCTGCTCTTGTGACGGGCAAGACCCTGTCTTATCTCCTCAAGATCATGGGGATGACAGAACAGCGTCGCACTGACTTCCTGGACTTGGCTCTGCAACAATTGCTTTAACAGCGCTGCAAGCCTTTGCGGGGCAACCGACTCGTCGAGCAGACGGCGAATAGCCAGGTTGGTGATGGTGGTCGCGTAGTGTTCAAGGTTGTCGCACATCGCTTGACGGTCGAGCGCCCATTGCTTGAATTGAGCGTCGGCGCGTTGCCAGATTTCCAGTGAGGCGTGTTCAAGCAGTGCCTCGCATTTTTTTTCGGCCTGGCTTATCAATGCGTCGGCCTGGGCACTGGCACGACTTAAGAGCCGGTTGGCCTCTTCCCAATTGGCAAGCTCTTCGCGCGGGATAAGGCTTCCTCGCGCAGCGGATGCGCCCTTGCGTAACTCAATAGTATGTCGGCATAACATCACTGGTTTCCTCGTCCGCGCGAGACAGGGGCATGTTGTCGCTCTGCGTGGTCGTGACGCGCCACACGACGGCCTGCCAGAGCGTGTTCAATCGGCTGCTCGCATTTCCGAGTGGGACGCTTGCTGTTTCAGCCTCGCTCACACGTGCACGGGGGAAGCGCAAGCGAAGGCGCTGCCAGGTAGCGGGTTCAACCCAGCTATGAAGCAGTCGCAGCGGGTCGGCATGTGGAGGCAGCATGGTCGGGGGCAGCGCCATGGCGAGGCGGATGCACCACTGATGATGGCTTTCGCTCAACGGTACCGCCGCTGCTGGATTGAGCGTGTGGCTAACCAACGTCAGCACCTGGTTGAGTTGGTCTGTAGAGGCCAGCGCCAACCGAAGTACCGTAGCGTGAGGCGTAGCAGGCAAGCAGGCGACAAAACCCGCCAGCTTGTCTGGCACGGACCGGCCACTGTGAAACAGCTTTTCAATCGCACGATACTCGTCATTTCTCCAGTCCTGGTGAGCATGCTCCCACGGAAAAGCCCACCATTGAGCCCAGGCAAGTTGTTCACGCATGGGATGATCGGGCCTAGGTGCCATGTGATGACCCGTCTGACTCGCCCCCAAGAGCGGAGCCTTGAGGAGCACGCTTGCGTCGAAGTTGCAGGAAGATCGTGGCGGGCACGACCGAAGCCAGACCGAGCAGCAAAACTATGACGCTGGTTCGCCAGAACCCGAGATCGTCTCCGGGCACCAGGAAGGGGCCGAAGTACACCAGGCGTTGTTGTTCCTGATAAGTGGCGGCAGGTACAAAGACCACCGTGAGTTTTTGCGGGTTGTCCACCGCAGCGGTCATCCCAGGGATACTACTCGCCACCATTCTGCGTACCCGCGCGCGGATGTTGTCGGGGTCCAGGCGTGGATCATGCTTGATGAATACGGAAGCGGATGCGGGTTGGACCGGCTCTCCTGGTGCTATGCGTTCAGGCAGCACGACATGCACGCGTGCGACGATGACACCGTCGATCTTGGAGAGGGTGGTTTCAAGCTCTTGGGATAATGCATAGATGTAGCGGGCACGCTCTTCCAGCGGCGTGGAAATCACCCCTTCCTTTCGAAACGTATCCCCCATGGTGGTCCGGGCGAGTCGAGGCAGGCCGGCGGCTTCCAAGGTCCGTACGGCGCGCCCGATATCGCTCGTATTAACCGTCACGACGACACCATCTTTGGCCGGAATTTTTTGTGCACGAATATGTTTATCAGCCAATTCTGCTACGACTTCATTGGCCTCTTGCTCGGAAAGTTGGCGATGAAGTTCCACTCGGTCACCGCACCCGCTCAATATAGAAGCCATACTCAACACTAAAGCGACAAGCAGTGAGTTATTCATGCTCAAGACGTCATGTTGCCGAGCTTATCGACGCATTGTGTTGCCTTTGCGATGCATTTCACCGTGAGCTGTGATGTGAGGTGTAAGTTATTTAATGCGGCTGGGTAAGCCCCTAAGGCCTCCATATCTATACCGTTTTTGGTTGAACGGTTTATTCTTGCGAAGCCATCTCTTGAGTCACTCAGGTGCTGGGAGACCTTTGTCATAAGAAATGATGCTTCCGGCTTGGCAGAAACCTTACTCGTCAGGCGTGGGCCTTCGAGCGTCGATGTGAAAAAGCTGACGTCCGAAGCACCTGCTGATTGTTCTGGTGGTGTATAGCTATGTTGAGTACGGCTGCTTTTTTGTAAGAAAAGATTGTCTACTATTTCCATGAAGTGTCTACTCATTCAGGGTGGGCAGCGGCTCTGCGGTGAGAGGTACCGAAATGGCCTGTCGAGCGGGTTGGATAATTACCTTTCAGGCTAGCAAGCCTGAAAGGTAATTTATCACCGAGTAGTTATTAACTAATTGCTCGGGCTATCCCTTTAAGTTCCGCCGATCTCCTGGTCCTTTTGGCGTTAGCAACGGTGTCCTGGAGTGATCGTTCATATTCGGCTTCGAGTTCCGCCTTGTGGCTGTCTGTGCTCGAACCTGAGTTGCGGGGATCAACATTTGAATTATTCTGATAGCTGGCATTGTTTGTAGGGTTGATTTGCATATGAGAATCCTGTGATGGTTGTTGAGGCTATTTATTGGCCATCGGTCAAATCATGGCAACTAGAGGGTTGTATGGGAATTTGCTTCTGGCTATTACTGCGTGGCCGGTACGGTTAAAACGTTCCCGATATTTCTCGCATCGATGTTACTAAATATTTCTTGGTCGGCTGTGTAGTCAGGCAATTGGGGAAGGGTTGACTTCCTTATGCCAGTGATATGTCCAGTTGTTTCATCCTGTAATACAGCGTGCGTTTAGCAATTCCTAACTCAATTGACACGGTGTCCACGCAGTGGCGGTGGCGGTACATCGACTCTTCAATAAACGCCTTTTCAATTTGCTGAAGGCGTGCCTTCAAGTCCAACTGAGGTGGTTGCTGGCTGCACGCGGGAGTTGAAAGCGGCGGGAGACCCAAGACAAACCGCTTAGCCGTTGAGCGTAACTCGCGAACGTTACCCAGCCAGGGGTGGCAGAGCAGCTGCTGCAACAGGTCGCCAGAAGGCAGTGGGGGCGTGCATTTGAACTGGTCGGCTTCTTCCTGGATCATTTCCAGAAACATCGGGATGATGCGCTCACGCCGATCCCGCAGGGCCGGGAGTTGGATGTTGACGACATTCAGGCGATAGTACAGGTCGCGCCTGAAGGTGCCTTGTTCGACCATGGTGTGCAACGAGTGTTGGGCGGACGCAATGACGCGCATATCGACCGGGATGAAGCGAGTCGATCCCAGCCGTTCCACCCCGCGCGACTCCAGCACTCGTAACAGCTTGGCCTGCAGCGCCAGCGGCATGCTGTCGATTTCATCCAGATACAGCGTGCCAAGGTGAGCGGCTTCTACGAACCCTGCCCGTGACTGCATCGCGCCGGTATACGCGCCGCTGTTGGCGCCGAACAACTGGCTTTCCGCAAGGCTTTCCGGGATAGCGGCACAGTTCACGGCGATGAAGCTGCCCCGCCGCCCCGACAAATGATGAACCCGTTGCGCCAAGGTGTCCTTGCCGGTACCGGTTTCGCCCAGTAGCAGGATGTCAATGTTGAGGTTCGCTGTAGTGTTGAGCGTTTCTTCAATATACGACCCTTCGATAAAGGGTGGGTCTACTTCCTTGTCTATCTGAAACGAGGCCAACATAGTGCGGGTGCTCCACTATCGCTATCACTTCATTGTTGGCCTGATACTCTTTCGATATCAGCCGGTAAAGGTAACTTATCAAGTTTTTTGCGAGGTCTGTAAGGGAGAAATGGCTAAGATGCTGTACGAAAAGTAAGGGGGGCTTGGCGGCAGAGTTATAGTTATATCGACTGGCATGCAACTGTGCGCATGCAAGTAGGATTATTCTTTATCTTTAGTTGCAATGGCGATGATGACGGCTTATTTGCCTAACGAGCGCCCACAAAAAAGCCGATGCATTGCATCGGCTTTTTGTTTGCGGCAAAACCGCGGGGGAAGCTTATACGTTGAAACGGAAGTGCATCACATCACCATCTTTAACGATGTAATCCTTGCCTTCCAGGCGCCATTTACCGGCTTCCTTGGCACCGGCTTCACCCTTGAACTGGATGAAGTCGTTGTAGGCGATCACTTCGGCACGGATAAAGCCTTTTTCGAAGTCGGTGTGGATCACGCCGGCGGCTTGTGGCGCGGTGGCGCCGACCTTGACGGTCCAGGCACGGACTTCTTCGACACCGGCGGTGAAGTAGGTCTGCAGGTTGAGCATTTCGTAACCGGCGCGGATCACGCGGTTCAGGCCAGGCTCTTCCAGGCCCAGGGCCTCAAGGAACATGTCCTTTTCTTCGCCGTCATCGAGCTCGGCGATTTCTGCTTCGATCTTGTTGCACACCGGCACCACGATCGCGCCTTCTTCGTCGGCGATGGCCTTGACCACGTCCAGCAGCGGGTTGTTCTCGAAGCCGTCTTCGGCAACGTTGGCGATGTACATCACCGGCTTGGTGGTCAGCAGGTGGAAGCCCTTGATGACGGCCTTCTCATCGACGCCCATGTTCTTCATCAGGCTGCGTGCCGGCTTGCCTTCGGTGAAGTGCGCGATCAGTTGTTCCAGCAGGCCTTTCTGGACCACTGCGTCCTTGTCACCGCCCTTGGCGTTGCGCGCAACTTTCTGTAGTTGCTTCTCGCAGCTGTCGAGGTCGGCGAAGATCAGTTCCAGGTCGATGATCTCGATGTCGCGTTTCGGGTCGACGCTGTTGGAGACGTGAATCACGTTCTCGTCTTCAAAGCAGCGGACCACGTGGGCGATGGCATCGGTTTCGCGGATGTTGGCCAGGAACTTGTTGCCCAGGCCTTCACCTTTCGACGCGCCGGCAACCAGGCCCGCGATGTCGACGAACTCCATGGTGGTCGGCAGGATGCGCTTGGGATTGACGATAGCCGCCAGTGCGTCCAGGCGAGCGTCAGGCATCGGCACGATACCGCTGTTGGGCTCGATGGTGCAGAAGGGGAAGTTCTCCGCCGCAATACCGGACTTGGTCAGGGCGTTGAACAGGGTGGATTTGCCGACGTTGGGCAGGCCGACGATGCCGCAATTGAATCCCATGGTGTTTCCCCTCGGTAAGAGTCAGGCCTTCTGGCTGTGCAGGTTTTTCATCGCGCGGTTCCATTCACCGGCGAAGATATCCGGCAGCACGCCGAGGGCAAAGTCGATGCTGGCATCGAGTTTTTCCTGTTCGGCGCGTGGCGCACGACCCAGGACGAAATTTGAAACCATACTGGCGACGCCTGGGTGGCCAATGCCGAGCCGCAGACGGTAGAAATTATTCTGATTACCCAACTGCGCGATGATGTCACGCAGGCCATTGTGCCCGCCGTGCCCGCCGCCGAGCTTGAGCTTGGCAACGCCGGGTGGCAGGTCCAGTTCGTCATGGGCCACCAGGATTTCTTCGGGTTTGATCCGGAAGAAATTCGCAAGCGCCGCGACGGCCTGGCCGCTGCGGTTCATGTAGGTGGTGGGAATCAGCAGACGAACATCCTGACCCTGGTGCGAGAAGCGCCCGGTCAGGCCAAAATACTTGCGATCGGCCACAAGGTTCACACCTTGCGCGTGGGCGATGCGCTCAACAAAAAGGGCCCCCGCGTTATGCCGGGTCTGTTCGTATTCGGCGCCTGGATTTCCCAGGCCAACGATCAGTTTAATGGCAGTCACGACAGGGGCCCTTCCTTTGGAGTTGTGGATAACATCGCCGCAACCGTTGTGCGGCGAAAGTGGACGACAGAAGCTGTTTACTCAAGAGTAAAACGCCGCGTTATCGCCCGCTTTCTCGCTACGTTCCGGTCCGCGATGTTTCCTCAAGCTCCGACGTTACAGAGTGAATTACTCTGCTGCGTCTGCTTCTGGTGCAACGCGTGGAGCGTGTACGTTTGCAACAGCTTTGTCATCACCGTGAGCCAGTGCGACAAACTCAACGCCTTTAGGGGCTTTGAGGTCGGACAGGTGGATGATGGCGCCGATTTCAGCGGCCGACAGGTCGACTTCGATGAACTCAGGCAGGTCTTTTGGCAGGCAGGAAACTTCGATCTCAGCAACAACGTGCGAGATTTCGCCGCCTTTCTTGATCGGAGCCGCTTCACCAACGAAGTGAACTGGAACGATCGCGGTCAGTTTCTGACCAGCAACAACGCGTACAAAGTCAGCGTGCAGCACGTGGCCTTTGGCCGGGTGACGTTGCAGAGCCTTGATGATTACGTTTTGCTTGGTGCCGCCAACGTTCAGTTCGATAACGTGGCTGTAGGCAGCTTCGTTTTCGAGCAGTTTGGCGATTTCTTTGGCCAGCATGCTGATGGATTCAGGGGCTTTTTCGCCACCGTAAACTACAGCTGGAACCAGGCTTGCGAGACGACGCAGGCGGCGGCTCGCACCTTTCCCCAGGTCGGAACGCGCTTCAGCATTCAGAGTAAAATCGTTCATGTTGTATCTCCAAAATAACCACATTCGCCCCAGCGTTTGCGACCAGCGCTAAAGGCGATATGGGCAAAAAAGCCCCGCCCCAACAGAATGCTGGGGCGGGGCGCTTTTCGTCAGTGAAATGATCCGAAGGTTTGACCCTTAACGGAACATCGCGCTGATCGATTCTTCATTGCTGATGCGGCGAACCGCCTCGGCAACTACCGGTGCGATATCCAGTTGACGGATACGCGAACAGGCTTGAGCTGCTGCGGACAACGGGATGGTGTTGGTCACCACCAGTTCGTCCAGCATGGAGTTCTCGATGTTCTCGATCGCTCGGCCCGACAGCACAGGGTGTGTGCAGTAGGCGAAGACTTTTGCGGCACCGTGCTCTTTCAAGGCTTTCGCCGCGTGGCACAGGGTGCCGGCGGTGTCGACCATGTCATCAACCAGAATACAGGTACGCCCTTCGACATCACCGATGATATGCATCACTTCAGAGTGATTGGCTTTTTCACGGCGTTTGTCGATGATCCCGAGGTCCACGCCCAAGGATTTGGCAACAGCCCGTGCACGCACGACGCCACCAATGTCCGGGGACACGATCATCAGGTTTTCAAAGCGCTGGTCTTCGATGTCATCCACCAATACTGGCGAACCGTAGATGTTATCTACCGGAATATCGAAGAACCCCTGGATTTGGTCAGCGTGCAGGTCAACCGTGAGAACACGGTCGATACCTACCACGGTCAGCATGTCAGCAACGACTTTCGCGCTGATAGCTACACGTGCGGAACGCGGACGGCGATCCTGACGGGCATAACCAAAGTAAGGGATTACAGCTGTGATTCGAGTTGCTGAGGAGCGGCGGAAGGCATCAGCCATCACGACGAGTTCCATCAGGTTATCGTTGGTCGGAGCGCAAGTCGGCTGAATAATGAAGACGTCTTTACCGCGGACGTTTTCATTGATCTCGGCTGTAATTTCGCCGTCGGAGAATTTACCGACAGAGATGTCACCGAGAGGGATATGCAGCTGACGTACGACACGTCGAGCCAGATCGGGGTTGGCGTTCCCCGTAAAGACCATCATCTTGGACACGCGCAGTACCTAGAGGCTGAGGGTAACCTGGATGAGTATTAGAAAATGGCAGGGGCGGCTGGATTCGAACCAACGCATGGCAGGATCAAAACCTGCTGCCTTACCGCTTGGCGACGCCCCTGTATCTGTTGCAACGAGTGCCTAACACTCGGTTCCTTTTAGAGCAGACTTTGCAGCTTGCGATGCAACATCGAAACGTTGCTTCCCTTTGCTACAAACCCTGTAAGGGTCTCTGTAAGAAGGGCCGAGACTTTATCAGCTTCAGCTTTGTTTGGGAAGCCCCCAAACACACAACTTCCAGTTCCGGTTAATTTTGCTTCGGTAAATTTACCTAACAAATTCAAAGCGTTACGTACCTCTGGATAACGCCTTGCTACAACCGGTAAGCAGTCATTTCGACTGTTTCCCTTGGGAACGGGGCGCACTTTAATGGGAGAAGAGTTACGTGTCAACAACGGATCTGAAAAAATTTCTGCTGTACTTACAGATACTTGCGGCACAAGTACGACATACCACGGTTCTTCGGGGTCTACAGGGGTGAGTTTTTCCCCGACACCCTCAGCAAATGCAGCGTGTCCACGCACGAAAACCGGGACGTCGGCGCCCAGCGTAAGGCCCAGCGCTGCCAGGCGATCGTGGTCCCAACCCAGCTGCCACAAGTGATTCAGACCGAGCAACGTGGTGGCCGCATTCGAACTGCCACCGCCGATACCGCCGCCCATGGGCAGGATTTTATCGATCCAGATGTCGATGCCGAGCGCGCAGCCGGATTGTTCCTGAAGTTTTTTTGCGGCCTTCACGATCAGATTGCTGTCGTGGGGCACGCCTTCGAATGCCGTATGCAGCTGGATCACGCCATCGTCGCGTACGGCGAAGGTCATTTCATCGCCGTAGTCGAGAAATTGAAACAGCGTCTGCAACTCGTGATAGCCGTCTTCACGGCGACCAAGAATGTGCAGCATCAAATTGAGTTTGGCGGGAGAGGGCAGGGTCAGCTTTTGTACGGTCACGTTATTGCCCCAACTTGCGCGGTTGCCAGTCCTTGATGACCAGCGTGACATCCAGGTCGGTGCCATGCAGCTTGATGCGCTCGGGCAGCCAATAGCCGTTCTGTTGCACATAGCTCAAATATTCGACCTGCCAACCATCCTGTTCCAGGGTGGCCAGGCGGCTATCGCCGTTCAGGCCCAGGCGACTTTTGCTGTCCGGCGCAGGCAGGCCGCGGACCCACCAGACCAGGTGCGATACCGGCAGCTTCCAGCCAATCTGTTCTTCCAGTAGGGTTTCCGGCGAGCTCGCTTCATAGCGGCCCTGGTTGGCCACTTCCAGGCTGACTTGCCCCGGTCGACCGGTCAGGCGTGCTGCGCCACGGCCCAGCGGGCCAGACAGGCGAATATCGTAGTAGTCCTGGCGTTGCAGCCAGAACAAGGTGCCGCTGCCGGAATCTTTCGGCGCGCGAACGCCGACTTTTCCTTCGATCTGCCAGCCATCAATGCTGCTGAGCTGATCCTTGTGCTGTTTCCATTGCGCCGGGTTGCCCTGGCCCTCGACGGATTCACGGCTGCCGATGCCCGCACAACCGGCGAGCAGGGCGATAAGACTGAACACTACAACATGGCGCAAGAACATAAGCTTAAAGGGTCTCGGATCCGGTCAGGCGCTTGATGGTGCCGCGCAGGATAGGGCTTTCGGGTTGTTCCTTGAGGAACTTCTCCCAGATTTGACGGGCTTCGCGCTGCTTGCCATTGGCCCACAGCACTTCACCCAGGTGCGCCGCGACTTCCTGGTCGGGGAACCGCTCCAGGGCCTGGCGCAGCAAGCGTTCGGCTTCATCGAGGTTGCCCAGGCGGTAATTCACCCAGCCCAGGCTGTCGAGCACGGCCGGGTCTTCCGGGTTGAGCTTGTGGGCTTGCTCGATCAGCGCCTTGGCTTCGTCGTAGCGCGTCGTGCGGTCGGACAAGGTGTAGCCCAGGGCATTCAAGGCCATGGCGTTGTCCGGGTCGCGCTTGATGATAAGGCGCAGGTCTTTTTCCATCTGCGCCAGGTCATTGCGTTTTTCCGCCTGCATGGCACGGGTATAAAGCAGGTTCAAATCGTCGGGATATTGCAGCAAGGCTTGTTGCAGCAGCTTCCAGGCGCGCTCGCCCTGTTTATTGGCCGACAAGGTTTCAGCCTGGATCAGGTAAAGCTGGATCGCGTAGTCCGGTTCGGCATCGCGCGCGGCTGCCAGGCGTTTTTCCGCCTCGTCGGTGCGGCCATTGCTCATCAGGATGTCGGCCTGGCGCAGTTGCGCCGGCAGGTAGTCGTTGCCGGGGCCGACCTGGGCATATTCGAGCAGGGCGGCCTGCGGGTCGTTTTTCTCTTCAGCAATGCGGCCCAGGTTCAAGTGCGCCGAGTCCACATGGCTTTCGCGTTCGATCAGCTCCTGCAGGTAACCCTTGGCCTCGTCCCAGGCCTTGGCCTCCAGGCACACCAGCGCCAGGGAATAACGCAGTTCGTCGTCGTCCGGGTATTGCTGGACCAGGTTGGCGAACTGCACTTTGGCGTCTTCCATGCGGTCTTGCTCGACCAGCATGCGCGCATAAGTCAGGCGCAGGCGCTTGTCGTCCGGGTACTTCTTGATGCTTTTTTCCAGCAGCGGAATCGCTTCCTGGCCGCGATTGAGATTTTGCAGCAGGCGCGCGCGCAGCAGGATCGGTGCGATCTCACCCTCTTCCGGTGGGTTCTGCTCCAGCAGCTTCAGGGCGGCATCGGCCTCGTCGTCCTGTTGCAACAGCAAGGCCTTGCCGAAAATCAGCTGGCTGTTCTTTGGGTGTTTTTGCAGCAGGCGGTCGAAACTCTTCATCAGGCCATTGCGCGTGTCCTGGTCGGTGTCGGCGGCCGACAGCGCGAGGAAGTCGAAATGGGTGTCGCCCTTGCCCTGCAAGACCTTCTCCATATAGACCATGGAGTCGTCGTAGCGCCCGGCGCGTGCCAGTTGCACGGCGGCCGCACGCTGCGCCTCAAGGTCGTCCGGGGCGTTTTTCGCCCAGATCAGCGAGGTATCCAGCGCCGCCTGATCGGCGCCCAGGTACTCGGCGATGCGAAACGCCCGCTCGGAAATCCCCGGGTCCTGTGTGTTGATGGCCTGGGTCACGTAGTTATCCAGCGCAATATCGAAACGATTGCGCTGGCCAGCCAGCTCCGCGCTCAGCAGGCTGAACACCGTTTCTTCACTGAACGAGGAATAAACCTTGGGCTTTTCAGGGGCGGGGGTGCTGTCTTCCACCGGCGGCGTACCGTCCGGCGACACGGGGGCCAAGGCCTGGCAGCCGCTGAGGAAGACAAAAGCAAGGAGCAACGCGGAAGATCTATTCATATAGGAAGAGGACGACTAACCTGCGGTCGGATCATCATGACACAAGCCTTCGGCCAAACATAACCGAGACTCAGTTGGTGTATTTATAGGCACAACGTATAGGGACAATAGCCTACGGTGGTTGTTCTGAATCATTCGAAGTAGGACAATTGTCGGCTTCCCGACATCATCAGCGATATTGAATGGCCTTCCTCGCACTCGGTATTAACCACAAGACTGCTTCCGTAGACGTGCGCGAGCGCGTGGCGTTCACGCCAGAGCAGTTGGTTGAGGCCTTGCAACAGCTCTGCCGGCTCACCGACAGCCGCGAAGCTGCAATCCTTTCAACCTGCAATCGCAGCGAGCTTTATATAGAGCAGGAACATCTTTCAGCGGATGTGGTGCTGCGCTGGCTGGCCGATTACCACCATTTAAGCCTCGAAGAGCTGCGCGCGTGTGCGTATGTGCACGAAGAAGATGCGGCAGTTCGTCACATGATGCGTGTGGCCGCCGGTCTCGATTCGCTGGTGTTGGGCGAGCCGCAGATCCTTGGCCAGATGAAGTCCGCCTACGCCGTGGCGCGTGAGGCTGGCACCGTGGGGCCGCTGCTGGGCCGCCTGTTCCAGGCCACGTTCAACTCGGCCAAGCAGGTGCGCACCGACACCGCCATCGGCGAAAACCCGGTGTCCGTGGCGTTTGCCGCGGTCAGCCTGGCCAAACAGATTTTCAGTGACTTGCAACGCAGCCAGGCCCTGCTGATCGGCGCCGGTGAAACCATCACCCTGGTGGCCCGCCACCTGCACGACCTGGGCGTGAAGCGCATCGTCGTCGCCAACCGCACCCTGGAGCGCGCGAGCATCCTCGCCGAGCAGTTCGGCGCCCACGCGGTGCTGCTCTCGGACATCCCGGCCGAGCTGGTGCGCAGTGATATCGTCATCAGCTCCACCGCCAGCCAGTTGCCGATCCTCGGCAAAGGCGCGGTCGAGAGCGCGCTGAAACTGCGCAAGCACAAGCCGATCTTCATGGTGGACATCGCCGTCCCTCGGGATATCGAACCCGAAGTCGGCGAGTTGGACGACGTTTACCTCTATAGCGTCGACGATCTGCACGAAGTGGTCGCCGAAAACCTCAAGAGTCGCCAGGGCGCTGCCCAGGCAGCCGAAGAGATGGTCAGCACCGGCGCCGACGATTTCATGGTGCGCCTGCGCGAACTGGCAGCGGTGGACGTGCTCAAGGCGTATCGTCAGCAGGGCGAACGCCTGCGCGACGAGGAACTGAGCAAGGCCCAGCGCTTGCTGGCCAACGGCAGCAGCGCCGAAGAGGTGCTGATGCAACTGGCCCGGGGCCTCACCAACAAGCTGCTCCACGCCCCCAGCGTGCAGCTTAAAAAGTTGACTGCCGAAGGCCGCCTCGATGCGCTGGCCATGGCCCAAGAACTCTTTGCCCTCGGTGAGGGCGCGTCAGACAGCTCTTCGGATAAAAAACCGCAATGAAAGCGTCACTGCTCAATAAACTGGACGTGCTCCAGGACCGTTTCGAAGAACTGACCGCCTTGCTCGGCGATGGCGAAGTCATCTCCGATCAGACCAAATTCCGCACCTATTCCAAGGAATACGCGGAAGTTGAGCCGATTGTGACCACCTACGGCCAGTGGCTGAAAACCCAGGCCGACCTCGAGGGTGCCCAGGCACTGCTCAAGGACAGCGACCCGGACATGCGCGAAATGGCCGTGGAAGAAGTCCGCGAGGCCAAGGAAAAACTGGTCGCGCTGGAAGGCGACCTGCAACGCATGCTGCTGCCCAAAGACCCGAATGACGGGCGCAACGTGTTCCTCGAAATCCGCGCCGGCACCGGTGGCGACGAGGCGGCGATCTTCTCCGGCGACCTGTTCCGCATGTATTCGCGTTATGCCGAACGGCGCGGCTGGCGGGTCGAGATCCTCTCGGAGAACGAAGGCGAGCACGGCGGCTATAAAGAAGTCATCGCGCGGGTTGAAGGCGACAACGTCTACGGCAAGCTCAAGTTCGAATCCGGCGCGCACCGCGTACAGCGCGTGCCGGCCACCGAATCCCAGGGCCGTATCCACACCTCCGCGTGCACCGTGGCCGTGTTGCCCGAGCCAGACGAGCAGGAAGCCATCGAGATCAACCCGGCTGACCTGCGCGTCGACACCTACCGCTCGTCGGGGGCCGGTGGCCAGCACGTCAACAAGACCGATTCCGCGATCCGCATCACCCACTTGCCGTCGGGCATTGTGGTGGAGTGCCAGGAAGAACGTTCCCAGCACAAGAACCGCGCGCGGGCCATGTCCTGGCTGTCAGCCAAGCTCAACGACCAGCAGACCAGCGCCGCCGCCAACGCGATTGCCAGCGAGCGCAAGTTGCTGGTGGGCTCGGGCGACCGCTCCGAGCGCATCCGTACCTACAACTTTGCCCAGGGCCGGGTCACCGACCACCGGGTCAACCTCACGCTGTACTCCCTCGACGAGATTCTCGCCGGTGGCGTCGATGCGGTGATCGAGCCGTTGCTCGCCGAATACCAGGCCGATCAATTAGCGGCGATAGGTGAATAAATGACCATCATTGCCAGCCTGCTACGCGCCGCCGACCTGCCCGACTCGCCCACCGCGCGCCTCGACGCCGAGCTGTTATTGGCGGCGGCCCTGGGCAAGCCCCGCAGCTACCTGCACACCTGGCCGGAAAAAATCGTCAGCAGCGAAGACGCGCTGACCTTTGCCAGCTACCTGCAGCGTCGCCGTGGCGGTGAGCCAGTGGCGTATATCCTCGGCCAGCAAGGCTTCTGGAAGCTCGACCTGGAGGTCGCGCCCCACACGCTGATCCCGCGCCCGGACACCGAGTTGCTGGTAGAAGCGGCCCTGGAATTATTGCCGGCCACGCCGACCCAGGTCCTCGACCTCGGCACCGGCAGTGGCGCCATCGCCCTGGCCTTGGCCAGCGAACGCCCGGCCTGGAAGGTCACCGCCGTCGACCGCGTGCTCGAAGCCGTGGCCCTGGCCGAACGCAATCGCCAGCGCCTGCACCTGAACAACGTTACGGTGTTGAACAGCCATTGGTTCAGCGCCCTGCAAGGCCACACCTACGACTTGGTTATCAGCAACCCGCCGTACATCGCCGACAACGACCCGCACCTGGTCGCCGGTGACGTGCGCTTCGAACCGGCCAGCGCGCTGGTGGCGGGCCGCGACGGCCTGGACGACTTGCGCCACATCATCCAGGAAGCCCCACAGCACCTGAATGCCGCTGGCTGGTTGCTGCTCGAACACGGTTACGACCAGGCCGCCGCCGTGCGTGACCTGTTGCTGGGCGCAGGCTTTGATGAGGTGCACAGCCGCATCGACCTTGGCGGCCACGAACGCATCACCCTGGGACGCCGGCCGTGCTGACCGATCAGGAGCTGTTGCGCTATAGCCGACAGATTCTGTTGCAGCAGGTCGACATCGACGGCCAATTGCGCCTCAAACAGGGCCGCGCCTTGGTCATCGGCCTCGGCGGCCTGGGCGCGCCGGTGGCGTTGTACCTGGCGGCGGCAGGCGTCGGCGAGTTGCACGTGGCGGACTTCGACACCGTCGACCTGACCAACCTGCAACGCCAGATCATCCACGACACCGACAGCGTCGGGCAGACCAAGGTCGATTCGGCCCTGCGCCGCCTGAGCGCGATCAACCCTGAAATCAAGCTGGTGGCCCATCGCAATGCGCTGGATGCCGATTCCCTGGCCGCGGCAGTGGCGGCGGTGGATGTGGTGCTCGATTGCAGCGACAACTTTTCCACCCGTGAAGCGGTCAACGCCGCCTGCGTCGCCGCGACCAAGCCGTTGATAAGCGGCGCGGCGATTCGCCTGGAAGGGCAGTTGTCGGTGTTCGACCCGCGTCGCGCCGAAAGCCCGTGTTACCACTGTTTATACGGGCATGGCAGCGACAGCGAACTGACCTGCAGCGAAGCCGGCGTGGTCGGCCCGCTGGTGGGAATGGTCGGCAGCCTGCAAGCGCTGGAAGCCCTCAAGCTGCTGGCCGGTTTCGGCGAGCCGCTGGTGGGTCGCCTGCTGTTGATCGATGCCTTGACCAGCCGTTTCCGCGAGCTGCGCGTCAAGCGTGACCCCGGCTGCAGCGTGTGTGGGCCGCACCATGGTTAAGGACGCGCCGATCGGTGTGTTCGATTCCGGCATCGGCGGCTTGACGGTGCTGGACGAAATCCAGCAACTGCTGCCCCACGAATCGCTGCTGTATGTCGCCGACTGCGGGCATATCCCGTACGGCGAGAAAACGCCTGCATTCATCCTCGAACGTTCGCGCCGGGTCGCTGAGTTTTTCCGCGAAAAAGGCGCCAAGGCATTTGTGATTGCCTGTAATACCGCCACCGTCGCCGCTGTGGCCGATCTACGCCTGGACTCGCCCGACTGGCCGCTGGTGGGCATGGAGCCCGCCGTCAAGCCCGCCGCCGCCGCGACCCGCAGCGGTGTGGTCGGCGTGCTCGCCACCACCGGCACCCTGCAAAGCGCCAAGTTCGCCGCCTTGCTCGACCGCTTTGCCACCGATGTGCGGGTGATAACCCAGCCCTGCCCAGGCCTGGTGGAACTGATCGAGACCGGCGACCTCAACAGCCCCGCGCTGCGCCAGTTGTTGCAGGGTTATATCGACCCGTTGCTCAGCGCCGGTTGCGACACCATCATTCTCGGCTGCACCCACTACCCCTTCCTCAAGCCACTCCTGGCACAGATGCTGCCCCCCAGCATCATCCTCATCGACACCGGCGCCGCCGTGGCCCGCCAGCTCAAGCGTTTGCTGGGCGAGCGCGATCTGCTGGCCGGCGGCAATCCCGAGCCTGCACAGTTCTGGACCAGCGGCGATGTGTATCACCTAAGAAATATCCTACCGACACTATGGAAATATCCGGGCGTTGTGCGAAGCTTTGGCGCGTGAAAAATTCGTGAAATGCCTGCCTTAAAAGCTGGAACTTCCGTCTGTTCGCCAGCTTCTATAGCCAGATAGCCTGTACACACCAAATAACTTCGTCGGGAAAGGATGTTTCTTATGAAGCGCTTGTTCTGTTTGGCTGCGATTGCAGCCGTCGTTGTAGGACACTCCGTTTCAGCCCAGGCTGCGGGCCTGGAATTGGGGGTGGGGAGTACCAGTGATTCGACCATGACCTACCGGTTGGGGTTGACGTCGCAGTGGGACAAAAGCTGGTGGCAGAGCGATACCGGTCGCTTGACCGGCTATTGGAGCGGCGCCTACACCTATTGGGACGGGGACAAACGTGCGAGCGTCAGCAGCCTGTCGTTCTCACCGGTGTTTGTGTATGAGTTTGCCGGGGAGAAGGTCAAGCCCTACATCGAGGCGGGGATTGGCGTGGCAGTGTTCTCGCGCACGCGGGTCGAAGACAACAATATCGGCCAGGCCTTTCAGTTCGAAGACCGGCTGGGCTTTGGCTTGCGCTTCAATGGTGGGCATGAAGTCGGCATTCGCGCCACGCATTATTCCAATGCCGGGTTGAGCAGCAATAACGATGGGGTCGAGAGCTACGCGTTGCATTACACCCTGGAGCTGTAATTTTTCTGGCTACTGAAGAACCCCTGTGGGAGCGGGCTTGCTCGCGAATGCGGTGGATCAGTCGATACATGCA